>NZ_JBEOZU010000060.1:0-60343 GCF_040298185.1 Streptomyces sp. NPDC001634
GAGCTGCAGACACTCCTCACCCTCTGGGCCGGCACCTGCCCCACCTGCCACCGAGACATACCCACCCCAATACGAACCTGACCAAGCCCTACTAGGTGAATCCCTGGTTTTGCGTGGACCGGGCGGGGTCGGTCGGCCCGATGTGCTGAGTGGTGTGCCGTCGTACCCAGCTCAGGACACCGCCGCCTGTGCCGTGCTGTCGAGGCGCCGCCGCCCGTCGAGGGCGGGCAGGGTGATGTGGAACCATGCGCCGCGCTCCGACGGTTCGAGTCCGATCGAACCGCCGTGAGCCCTGACCACCGCGGCGGCCACGCTCAGGCCCAGTCCGCGGCCAAGGCGCGGGTCGGTGTCCTGTCCGGTCGGTGCGCCGGTCTCCGCGCGGAAGAAGGGCTCGAAGATGCGCTCCCGAACCGTCTCCGGGACACCGGGACCCTCGTCGATGACATCGATGACATGACGGTCGCCGTCCAGGCGCAGTCGCACCTCGGCCGGGGCGTCCTCAGGGGTGTGGACCAGCACGTTGGAGAGCAGGTTTCCGATCACCTGCTCCAGCCGGCACCGGTCGCCCTGCACGACATGGGAGGGGGACTCCACCACACAGCGCAGGGCGCGCCGGGCGCCGGGCAACTGTGCCTCGGCCACCGCCTGGACGCAGAGTGGAGCCAGGTCCACCGGACGTTGTTCGAGAATTCCGCCATGACCCAGCCGGGCCAGCAGCAGCAGGTCCTCGACCAGGCAGGTCATGCGCCGGGTCTCCCGCTGGACCTGCTCCAGCGCATGGTCCAGCCGGCGTGGGTCGTCCAGTGCTCCTATCCGGGCCAGTTGCGCGTACCCGGTGATGGTGGTCAGCGGTGTGCGCAGCTCATGACTGGCGGCGCCGACAAGGTCGTGCAGCCTGCGCTCCGCCTGCTTGCGTCGCACGGCACCCTCTTCTATACGTCGCAGTAAGTAGTTGTAGGTGTCGGCCGTGCACTGCAACTCTCTCAGTGGTTGCGTCGCAACCAGAACGCGCTCGGACGGCTGGTCACTGCTTTCCGCGATCCGCCGGGCGCTGCGTGACATGTCGCGAATGGGGACGAGGGCCCGTCGGCTGCACCACAGGGCGCCGAGCGCCAGCAGGGCGATCAACGGGATACTGATGGCGGCCTCGATGCCCATCAGTGTCCGGACGGTCGCCTGGTCCGACGCCGTCGACCGGGCGGTCACCAGGTAGTTGCCATCCGGCAGACGGCCCACCATGGTGCGCACCGGTCCGTCCACCACCGCCGTGGGGTGCCCGGCGCCGGCCCGCTCACGCAGCTCGTTCGCCGAGAGCGGCAGCCTTCGGGTGAGGGACGTGAGCCCGGTCGAAAGCCGCACGGTGCCCCGGTCGTCGGTCACCACGGCCGCGGAGCCGTCCGTCGCCGGAACCAGGCCGTGCCCTTGGCTCAGTGCCTCCAACCACCAGCGATGGCTCTGGACGATCTGCTGGTCGGTGCGCTCCTGCAAGCGGGTCGACAGTGTGAGAACGCAGTAGATGTCGGCCCCGAGTACACCGATCGTGGTGATCACGAGGAGGCCCCAGGTGAGCCTGCGGGACAGGGACTTGAGGGCCGGGCCGGACCGGGGGGCCCGGTCCTTGCGGCGACATGGGGCGGCGCCCGCGTCGGTGGGCATGGCCTCAGTCCTCCGTGGGGTGTACGGGAGGGGTCGTACGCACCAGATAGCCCGCTCCGCGAACGGTGTGTATGAGGGTCTGGCCGGTGTCGCCGAGCTTGCGGCGCAGATAGTAGATGTAGGTCTCGACGATTCCCGACTCACCCTGGAAGTCGTAGCTCCAGACGTTGTCGAGCATCTGCGCCTTCGAGATGACCTGGTCGGCGTTCTCCAGCAGATAGCGGAGCAGGGCGAACTCCGTCGAGGACAGCTGTACTGGCTGGCCGTGCCGCCAGACCTCGCGGGTGTCCCGGTCCAGCTCCACCCAACCCGCCCGCAGCCTACGGCTGTTGGATGGCGTCACCAACTCGCGCCCGCGGCGCATGACGGCGCGGATACGGGCCACCACCTCGTTGAGGTCGAACGGCTTGGTGACGTAGTCGTCGGCGAGTTCGAGGCCGTGGACCTTGTCCTCCACCGCGTCCCGGGCGGTCACGAACAGGACGGGTGCGGCGACCCCTGCGTCCCGCAGTCGTCGGCAGACCTCGAAGCCGTCCATGTCGGGCAGAACGACATCGAGCAGGATCACGTCCGGGGGGTTCTGGGCGACCCGGGCGAGCGCCTCGGCCCCGCGCGCGGCGGTGACCACCTCGAATCCCATGAACTGAAGTGCCATGGTGAGCATGGAGGCGATACTGGACTCGTCCTCAACGACGAGCACGGTCGACTTCGAGGACGTGTCGCTTTTGTTCATCGTGTGTGCCGCACCATGAAAGTGAGTTCGTAACCTGCGCTGCCGGAACCTGCTGCCGAGATGAAGGAGATGGGGATCACATGTCGCCGTCATGATGGCACAGGGGTGATCCATTGGCTTTGGATTCCGATCGCTCTCTGAGCGGACTTTGATGTTCCTCTGAGATTCGTGGTCTTTCCTGACCTGACATGACGACATACGCGGGGGCGATACCCGACCTTCACCCATTGCTCACGGCTGAAGGGAACGACGATGTCGACGAGGCACGGCGCACAGTCCAGTGGGAGATCTTCTCGGCCCTGACCGAGGTGGTGTCCGGCCAGGGCGACTGGAGCAAGGAGAGCGCGGCTCGGATCCGCGCCGAAGGCCGGGCATGGGCGCGACGCGGCGGGTCCGTCGATGAACTGCTCACCATGGTTCGCACCATGACGCGGCGTCTCATCAACCGCTGCACGGTCGGTGACCACGACCAGGACTCTCTGAGGTACGAGGTCATGGTGCTGCGGCTCGGTGATGCGGGCCGTCGGGTGGGCCGGGAGCTGAGCTGCGGCTTCTTCGAGGACGAAGGCAGCCACGAGAGGAGCGGTGAGCCGTTGGAGCACGCCTCCGCCGAACGCGCAGCGGAGCGTTCCACCAAGGCCTGCGCGGTCCTTGCTGTGCGGGCGCCGTCTTGTACGATCGCCGACATCGACCGGGTCTTCCGAGGCCACGCCGCCGCTATGGTGCTCGCCTCCGACGAAGGTGCTCATGTCCTGTTGCCCGCCGCCGACCAGGCGGAGGCCGTGGCCCTGGCGCGCAGTGCCCACAGCGACCTCCCGGGTGAGGTATGGATCGCGGTGCACTGGCAGGACTCCCTCCCCGGCCGGACGGAGGCATGGAGGGCGCCCGACGAGGGTGAACTGTCGGTGGTCGACGGCATCTGTGCCACGCTGCTCGCCCTCGCCTGCCCGCCCGGTGTGTACGAACTCGACGACGTGGTGGTCGAGTACGGTGCCGCGGAGACCCCGGCCGTCTCCGAACGACTCCTCAAGATGGTCGAGCCGTTGCACGAACACCCCGTACTCTGGGACACCCTGGCCGCCCTCGTCGCCGCCGACGGTGTCCGCCACCGTGCCTGTGAGCGGCTGGGCATCCACCGCAACACGCTCGATCGCCGACTGCAGCGGATCGGCCTGCTCACCGGGCAGCGCCCCGACGGGCTGCGAGGCCTGTGCACCCTGCGCGCGGCCCTCGCCGTGGTCGCCGTGACCCGGCTGCAGCGCAGCGCCCACCTCGCCGGAGCAAGGCAAGCCATGACGGCGGGGCAAGGGCCCCGATGGACGCCGCCGCCGCTGACCGCGAAGCCGCTCCGGCCGGGCCACCCTGTCACGGCGGAAGGGTGTCTGACCCACCCTGTGACGGCGGGAGCCTGACCGGCACTGTGACGGCGGGAGCCTGGCCCGCCCTCGTATTTCCACCGCACCCGGATCGGCACCACAACCGCTTTCGCGCACACCACAGTTCTCGCCCCGCAGGGGACACCGAGGACCGATGACGCAGGCACCGACCGGAGGCGAAGACGACCGCCCCGGAGGCGGAAAGCGCACTCCACGCCGAACTCACGGCACATCCTCAAAACGTGATCATGATCATTGTTATACCGCTTCTTGACCCATTTCGTGCGGCGCTGGAGATTCCCCTAGTTCGTCGGCCCACATCATGATGACGCCTGCCGTGCGGCATGCAGACGCCCGCCTGGAGATGCGATGAAGAACGCAGCCGTCAGCCACACGTATCAGCGCGCCGTCACTCCGGACGAGTGGCTCTATCTGGGGCTGCCCACGCCGCACGAGGTCCAGTACGTGATCCACGGCGAAGGTGACCTCCGGCCCGAGGACCTCGTCGCAGCCGTCGGTGCGGCGTCGGAGGCATCTCCGGGCACCCGGCTGGTCCGGCGGGGCAAGCTGTGGGTGGACAGCGGTGTCAGTCCGGCCGTTCACGTCATGGACCATCCTCTGGACCGGCGGCGCCTGGACTCACCGGCGCTGCAGACCTGGGTCAGCCGTCCGGGCACGACCTTCGAAGTGCTGCTCTTTCCCGGTGACCCGGCCTCCGTCGTGCTCAGGGGCCGGCACGAGGTGACCGACGCTCAGGGCGTGGCCCTGTGGGGAGCCGATGTCTTCCGGGTCCTGCGCGGGCAGCAGCCGGTGGGCGCGGCGTCGCCGTTGAACAGCACGGAGTTCCTCGAAGGGCTGCATCCTGAGGGGCTGCCCCCGATCCCTCCCGGCGCGGGTGCGCTGAAGTGGCCGTCCCCCCTCGGCCCCGTGCCGAGCGGTATCCGGAAAGTGGTGTGGCGGAACAGAACCGTCAGCGGCACACACACGGCGGCCACCGCGAAGGTCGCCGCCGCGCTCGCGGCCACCTACGGGCCCGAGGGCCGGGGCAGCTTCTTCGTCCCCGTGGACCTGCGCAGGCATGATCCGGGCATCCGGTCCACGGCCTGGCTGTCGCGGGCGCTGATCCTCGACGTGGACAGCGGCGAGGAGTGGGAGCGCGTCCACCAGAACCTGCTCGCCGCGCTGGCCGAGGGCAAGGAGGTCGCGCTGCGCACCGCGCCGTCGATGATGCGCATGCCGCTGCCGGCGGTCCGGCTGATGTCCAAGGCGGTCGCCCGCGCCGCCGCCCGCTCGGACCGCTACTGCGCACTTTCCTTCGTCACCCACCTGGGCACCTTCGGCCTCGATGAATTCAGCGCCGACGGTTTCCGGGCCACCGCCGTGTACGCCCTGGGCGGCGTCGGCCCCGGCACACCTCCGGCCCTGGACCTGATGGACGCCGGCGACCACACCGAGATCACGGTGACCTGGCTGGACGGCCCCGGAGTCGCCGAACGCGCGGAGGCGCTGCTGGACACGGTGGAGGAGGCGCTTTCCCCCTCCCGCAACCGCCTCTGGGAAGGCAACCTGACCACGCGTACGGTGCCTGCCCCTGGCCTGATGGAGCAGATCCGGGACCAGGTGCGGCGGACGCCCGACCGGGTGGCGCTCACCGGCCCCGAGGGCGAGGTCACCTACCTCGAACTCAGCCGCCGTGCCGACGCCGTGGCCCACGAGCTGCACCGCCGGGGCGTGGGCCGGGGCTCGGTCGTGGGGCTGCTCGCCGACCGTACGGTGGCGGCCATCGCGGGCATCTGGGGGGTGATCCGGGCCGGGGCGGCCTTCCTGCCGCTCGACCCGCAGCACCCGGACCACCGGCTCGCCGACGTCCTGACCGATGCCGACGTGCGCCACTGCCTGGTCCAGCAGGGGTACGAGGGACGGGACCTCTTCCCGTCCGGCTGTGAGCCCCTGCCGTTGAACGACCTCTCCAGTGCGGCGCCGGACCAGCCCGAGTTCCCGGACGTGAAGGCACGGCCGGACGACCTGGCGTACGTGATCTACACATCCGGATCGACGGGTCGGCCCAAGGGCGTGCAGATCGAGCACGGGGGCCTGCTCAACTATCTGCACTGGGCCCTGGACATGTTCCAGATCGGCGCGGAGACCAGGCTCACCCTGATGACCTCGCTGTCCTTCGACGTCTCCATGACCTCGGTCTTCGGGCCGGGCATGGTGGGCGGGGCGGTCGTGCTGGTGCCCGACCGCATCAACCACCTGACTCTGCGGAAGCTGTTGGAAGCTTCCGGCGCCACGATGCTCAACCTCACCCCCTCCCACCTCGACCTGATCGGTCAGCTGGACGTCCAGCCCGTCGGTTACACCGGTGTGATCATCACCGGCGAGCAGCTGCGGGTGGAGGTCGCCGCCCGGGCACAGCGGATGTTCGGGGAGAAGTGCCGGATCATCAACCAGTACGGCCCGACCGAGGCCACCGTCGGCTGCACCGCGCATGTCTTCGACGAGACCGGCGACAGCGATGCGACCGCGGTGCCGATCGGGCTTCCCGGGTACAACACCACGGTGCATCTGCTGGACGAGCGGCACCGGTTCGTCGCGCCCGGTGAGACAGGGGAGATGTACCTGGGCGGTGTGCAGTTGGCGCGCGGCTATCTGGGCCGTCCCGACCTGGACGCCGAGCGCTTCGTCCGGCTGGCCGACGGCACCAGGGTGTACCGGACCGGGGATTTGGCCCACGTCCTCCCCTCGGGGGAACTCGCATACATAGGCCGTAACGACGACCAGGTCAAGGTGCGCGGCAACCGGGTGGAGCCCGCCGAGGTGGCACGCGCCCTGGAGCAGCATCCCTCGGTGGACCGCGCCGTGGTGGTGGCCAGGGTCCGGCCCGGCGGGTCGGGCAAGGCGCTCTACGCGTACGTCCTCGCCCACAAGGAAGTGACCCCGAAGGAGCTGGAGGAGCACACGGCCGGGCTGCTGCCGCCCTACATGGTGCCGGCGGCGTTCCTCACCGTGTCCGAACTGCCCTACACCGTCAGCGGAAAGGTGGACGCCCGCGCCCTGCCCGATCCCTTCGCCACTGACGGGGGGCCGACCGGCGGCGGAGCGGCGGCGGGTCCGGCGACCGCGATCAGCGACCCGGTCGCACGGGCGGTGGCCGCGGTCTGGTCACGGGTCCTCGACATACCCCCGGAGCGACTGGACGAACAGGACGACTTCCACCGGCTCGGCGGGGACTCCCTGGCGCTGCTCTCCATGCTCGCCGGGGTCAGCCGTGAACTGCTGACCGATGGCGGGGAGGAGGCCTTCATGGCGAACCTGGGCGCGATCATCGACAAGCCGACGCTGGAGCATGTGGCCCTGCTCGCTCAGGGGGCAGGCGCACGGATCGGGGCGGGCTCGGCCGGCTGACCGGAAGGGAAGCCGACCAGCGGGCATCCCCGAGGGCCCGTTGCTGCCGGATCCGGGAACCCATGGGACGAGCGCAGGCGTCCCCAGGGCTGAACAACGTCACAGACCATCCCGAGGGGCCGGCACCATGAGCACCGAGATCTATTTCAGCAACAACTATCGCGACCTGTGTGTGCAGCAAGGCACAGGGGCCGGCTTTCAGTTCGAGTTCTACTGTTCACGGTGTTCCGACACCTGGCGCTCGCCGTTCGAGGCCTTCACAGCGGGCCAGATGGCCGGCTGGCTGTCGCGAGGGGTGAACGCCGCATGGTCGCTCGTGGGCGGCGCCGGCCGCGGCGTGTCCGATGCCGCGGACGGCCTGGCGGGAGCGAGTTTCGGCACACAGCGGGACGCGGCGTTCACCCGCGCCATCAGCAACGCGCAGGGCCACTTCAACCGCTGCCCCCGCTGCACGGCCTACGTCTGTTCCCGCTGCTGGAACCCGGGGCAGGGGCTGTGCCTCCACTGCTCGCCGGACACCGCGGCGGAGGCACAGGCGGCCCAGCAGAGGGGCCTGAACGACAGTGTCACCCAGCGCGCCTATGCCGCGGGACAGCAGCAGGGCGGGAGCTACGACGCAACGACCCCGCGCCAGTTGGTCTGTCCCCACTGCCGTGCGGAAACCCGCGGTGGGGCCTTCTGCCCGGAGTGCGGACACCAACTCGCGCAGACGGTGAGCTGCTCCAGTTGTCATCAGGCACTACCGGACGGCGCGGCGTTCTGCCCGGCCTGCGGCACCCGACGGTGATCCGTCACGGCAGCCGGTGTCCCACCCGCCCGTTCCGAACGGTCGCGGCGGCCCTATGACGCGGCTGCCGTGATCGTCGCCGTGGAATGACCCCGTTCTCCCTCGCCACGGTGGATCGGGGTCTGCGAGCCGGTCAGCGGAAGGCCCGACCCCCCGCGCCGGAGAGCGACGATCTCCGCCGCGATCGACACAGCGGTCTCCTCGGGCGTACGGGCGCCGAGGTCGAGGCCGATCGGTGACCTCAGCCGGGCCAGTTCCCGCTCGCTCACGCCGGCTTCACGCAGCCGCCGGTTGCGGTCCTCGTGGGTGCGGCGTGAGCCCATCGCGCCGACGAACGCGACCGGCAACCGCAGCGCCACCTTCAGGAGCGGCACGTCGAACTTGGCGTCGTGAGTGAGCACGCACAGGACCGTGCGCCCGTCGGTCGCGGTGCTCTGCAGATAGCGGTGCGGCCAGTCGACCACGATGTCGTCGGCCTCGGGGAAGCGGGTTCGGGTGGCGAACACGGGGCGGGCGTCGCACACGGTCACGTGGTAGCCGAGGAACGCGCCCACACGCACGAGCGCCGCGGCGAAGTCGACCGCACCGAAGACGATCATGCGAGGCGGTGGCACGTTCGGTTCGACGAGCAGGGTGAGGCCGCCGGGGCAGTGCGATCCTCCCCCGGACTCCGTCCGGGGGGACCCCCATCTCGCTCCGCTCGCCGAGAGCTCGATCGTGCCGGTGCGGCCGGTGTCCAGCATGGCCCGGGCCTCGGCCGCCGCCGTCCGGTCCAGCTCCGCAGGGCCGCCGAGACCGCCGTCGTACGATCCGTCGGGGTGCACGAGCAGGGCCCGGCCGAGGAGTTCGGCCGGACCCCGGGCCACCCGGGCGAGGGCGGCCGGCTCGCTCCGGGCGGCCGCCGACAGCGCCGCCCGGAGCACCGTCCCGACGGGCGTGTCCGCACGGACCGGCGTGATCATCACGTCGATGATCCCGCCGCAGGTCAGTCCGACGGCGAAGGCGTCCTCGTCGCTGTAGCCGAACCGTTCGACGACGGTCTCGCCCTCCCGGAGTGCCTGGACGCAGAGGTCGTACACCGCTCCTTCCACGCAGCCGCCGGAGACCGAACCGATGGCCGTGCCCTCGCGGTCGACGGCGAGGGCGGCACCGGGGCCGCGCGGCGCGCTGCCGCCGACGGCCACGACCGTGGCGACTGCGAAGTCCCGGCCTTCCTCCGCCCAGCGGTGCAACTCCGCTGCGATGTCAAGCATGCGGTGCTCCCGAACCGGCCGACAGGACCCGGTCGGGCCGGATGGGCAGGCTGCGATGACGGACGCCGGTCGCGTGCCAGACCGCGTTGGCGATCGCCGCCGCGGCGCCCACGATGCCGATCTCCCCGATGCCCTTGATCCCGACCGGGTCGTCCGGGTCCGGGTCGTCGATCCAGTCCGCCTCGACGGTCGGTACGTCGGCGTGCGTGGCGACGTGATACCCCGCGAGGTCGGCACCGACGTGGCCGCCCGAGGCCGGGTCCCTGACCGCCTCTTCGTGCAGGGCCATGGAGATGCCCCAGGTCATCCCTCCGACGAACTGACTGCGCGCCGTGAGCGGGTTGACGATCCGGCCCGCCGCGAAGATGCCGAGCATGCGGCGTACGCGCACTTCGCCGGTGGTGACGTCCACCGCGACCTCGGCGAACTGCGCTCCGAAGGAATGCCGTTCCTTCTTGGCCAGGGCGCCGATGGCCGCGGTGGTGTCGGACCGTACCGTGATCCCCTCCGGCGGAATCCCTGAGCCCAGGGCGAGCCGCTCCCGCAGTTCGCCGGCCGCGGCGGTGACGGCCCACGCCCAGGAGCGGGTGCCCATCGAACCACCAGCGATCATCGCCGGTCCGAATTCGCTGTCCCCGATGTGTACCCGGACGCGGTCCGTCGTCACCTCCAGCGCGTCGGCGGCGATGAGCGTGAGCGCGGTCCGTGCCCCGGTTCCGATGTCGGCCGCGGAGATCCGCACGGTGAAGGTGCCGTCCGCCTCCGCCGTGACGAGCGCCGTGGACGGTCCGGCTCCCGCGGGGAAGGAGGCCGCCGCCGTGCCGGTGCCGAGCAGCCAGCGTCCTTCACGGCGCAGGCCGGGGCGCGGATCCCGGTCCGCCCAGCCGAACCTGCGGGCGCCCTCCCGGAAGCAGGCGAGCAGATTGCGGCTGCTGAACGGCAGCCCGGACACCGGCCCCTTCTCGGGTTCGTTGCGGACGCGCAATTCGATCGGGTCGATGCCGCACTTCTCGGCGAGTTCGTCGAGCGCCGACTCCACGGCGAAGGACCCCGGTGCCTCGCCCGGTGCACGCATCCACGTCGGAGTCGGCACATCGAGCCGTACGACGTGGTTGGCCGTGTGGTGGGCGTCCGCGTCGTACATCACCCGTGCCACCCCGGCGCTCGGCTCGATGAACTCGTGCACGGTCGAGGTGAGGCTCAGGGAGCGGTGCTCCAGCGCGCGCAACCGCCCGTCGGCGTCGGCGCCGAGCCTGATCCGCTGCGTCGTGGGGCTGCGGTAGCCGGCGAGCGAGAACATCTGACGGCGCGTCATGACGACGCGGACCGGGCGCTGCAGGACGGTCGCGGCCATCACGGCGGCCACTTGGTGCGCGCGGAGGCCCTTGCTGCCGAAGCCACCGCCGACGTGTTCGGACCGTACCCGCACCGAGGACGGATCGAGCGAGAACATCTTCGCGAGTTCGCTCGCGACCCAGGTGGTGCCCTGGTTGGAGTCGACGACTTCGAGCCTGCCGCCGTCCCACAGGGCCGTCGCCGCATGCGGCTCCATCGGGTTGTGATGCTCTTCCGGTGTGGTGTACTCGGCGTCCACGACAACGGCCGACGCGGCGAGTCCGGACTCCAGGTCCCCCTTCTCGGCCACCGCCGGTCCATGGGCGTCCAGCGGATAGGCGTCCGGGTGTTCGCCGGTGAACGCTACGTCGTGCGGCTCCTCCTCGTAGTGCACCACCAGCGCTTCGGCGGCTTCCCTGGCCTGTTCGCAGGTCTCGGCGACGACCAGCGCCACCGGCCAGCCCATGTGTGGCACACGGTCGTGCTGGAAGACGGCGGCGGTCGGGTCCGGCGGGACGCCCAGGAGTCCGATGTAGTCGCTGTCGACGCGCGGGGCGTTGTGGTGGTGCAGAACGGTGAGAACGCCCGGCAGATCGAGGACGGGACCGGTCTCCAGTGACCGGATGCGGCCGCGGGCGACGGTGGACAGCACCAGCCAGCCGTGGGCGAGTCCGGCGAAGGGGATCTCGCCCGCGTAGCGGGCCGCTCCGGTTACCTTGTCCCGGCCCTCCACGCGGATGTGCGCGGTACCGACGGAGCCCTTCGCCGTCGTGGTCCCGGTCGTGACGGTGGTCATCGCGCGGCCTCCTCGGCGAGTTCGGTCAGCAAGGCCACCACGAGGTTGCGCATCAGTGTCACCTTGTATCCGTTGTGGGGCAGCGGCTGTGCCGCCGCCAGTTCGGCGTCCGCGGCGGCGGCGAAGGTCTCGGCGTCGGCCGGTGCCCCGGCCAGCACTCGTTCCGCGGCCCGGGCCCGCCACGGCCGGGACGCGACCGCCCCGAAGGCCAGGCGCACGTCGTGTACGACGCCGTCGTGCACCTCGAGCGCCGCCGCGACGGAGCCGATCGCGAACGCGTACGAGGCACGCTCGCGCACCTTCCGGTAGCGCGAATGCGCGGCGACCGGGGCGGGCGGCAGGGTGACGCAGGTGATCAGTGCTCCCGGCGGCAGGGCGGTCTCCAGATGCGGGGTGTCGCCCACGGGCAGATAGAACTCGGCGAGCGGCAACTCACCGGGCCCGTCGGCCGTTTCGTACGAGACGACGGCGTCGAACGCCGTCAGCGCCACGCCCATGTCGGAGGGGTGTACGGCCACACAGTGGCCGGAGGCGCCCAGGATGGCGTGGTTGTGGTGCTCACCATCGATGGCGGGGCAACCGCTGCCGGGGACGCGTTTGTTGCACGGTTTGGTCACATCGGCGAAATAGCCGCAGCGGGTGCGCTGGAGCAGGTTCCCACCGACCGTGGCCATGTTGCGCAGTTGCCCGGAGGCTCCGGCCAGCACCGCCTGTGCCAACGCCGGGTAGCGGCGGCGGACTTCGGGATGGGCGGCCAGGTCGCTGTTGGTGACGGTCGCACCGATGCGCAGGCCGCCGTCCTGCGTCAACTCGACTCGGTTCAGGGGGAGTTCACGTACGTCGATGAGCCGGGCGGGCCGTTCGACGCCGGTCTTCATCAGATCGACGAGATTGGTGCCGCCGCCGAGGAAGCGTGCCTCCGGGTCGTCGTCGAGCAGCGCGAGGGCGCCGGAGACGTCGTGCGCGCGCTGGTATCCGAACTCCCTCATGCCGCCGCCTCCGTGCTCTCGCCCTCGGCGGCGCGGGCGACCGCCTGGGCGATCGCCACGTACGCGCCGCAGCGGCACAGGTTGCCGCTCATCCGCTCCCGGATCTCGTCGGTGGTCAGGGGTGGGGGCCCCGCTTCGGGCCGGATGTCGTCGGTGACGGCACTGGGCCAGCCCGCCGCGTGTTCCTCGATCACCGCGACGGCCGAACAGATCTGCCCGGGCGTGCAGTAGCCGCACTGGTAGCCGTCGAGGTCGAGGAACGCCTGCTGCACGGGGTGCAGCCGCTCGCCCTCCGCCAGACCTTCGATCGTGGTGATCTCCCGGCCCTCGGCCGCCACCGCCAGTTGCAGGCAGGCCACGGACCGGCGCCCGTCGAGCAGGACGGTGCAGGCACCGCACTGCCCCTGGTCGCAGCCCTTCTTGGTGCCGGTCAGATCGAGGCGCTCACGCAGGGCGTCGAGCAGGGTGGTGCGGTGGTCGACGGACAGCGTGTACTTCTCGCCATTGATGTTCAAGGTGATGGCGCTGGACGTCGATGTGGCCATGATCAGCTTCTTTCGCGTATCCGGAATGGATCGGGGTGGCGCTTCGGCAGACAGACGAATCGGGAGACAAGCAGATGGCGCCGTACGTGGCGATATGGCTTGGGGAGCATGCAGGATGCAGGGGAGAGGCCGCCGGTGGCGGCGGACACCCGCTGTCCGGGTCGGAGCGACGCCGCTATGGTGGACCTAACCGGACAGCTGTCCTGTACTGAGAAACGTAGCGGACAGCTGTCCGCTTAGCAAGGCGGGGTCCGGCCACGAGCCCGCGAGGAGGACGTGTGCAGCAGAAGAAGGACGCGCCGCTGCGCTCGGACGCGCAACGGAACCGCGAGCGCATCCTGGAAGTGGCACTGGCCGAGCTGACATGTTCCGCCGACGCCCCGCTGAGCGCGATCGCCAAGAAGGCAGGCGTGGGGCAGGGCACCTTCTACCGCAACTTCCCCAATCGCGAGGCGCTCGTCCTCGAGATCTACCGCTACGAGATGCAGCAGGTCGCCGACGCCGCGGCCCAGCTGCTCAAGACCGGGGAGCCCGACCAGGCACTGCGGGAGTGGCTGGACCGCCTCGCCCGGTTCGCCATGGCCAAGGCCGGCCTCGCGGACGCCATCCGCCAGGCCACCAGCGCACCGGGAAGCCCGGCGAAACCGGGACACGCCCCGGTGACCTCCGCGGCCGAACTCCTGCTCCGCGCCAATGAGGAGGCCGGCACGATCCGCCCGGGGGTGACCGCGGACGACTTGATGCTCGCCATCGCCGGCCTGTGGCAGATCGACCCCCACGGGGACTGGCAGCCGCGTGCCACACGGCTGCTGGACCTCGTCATGGACGGACTGCGCGCGGGAGCACCCGGGCGGCGGGCGCGGCCCGGCTCACCCGAGTAGCCGGCGGGCCGTCAGGGCTGGGGTTCGCGATGCTCGTGGGCCGCGCGTTCCAGCTCCTCGGCCTCGGCCTCGGCGAGCCGCTGCTCGGCTTCCACATCGATCGACCGGCTGAGCAGCCAGTAGAGCAGCGCGGCGACCGGCAGCCCGACGAACAGGGAGATGTCCGCTCCGTCGAGAGCGTGGGCGACGGGGCCGACGTAGAGAGTGCCGACGGAGAAGAACGGCACCATGACGGCGAATCCGACCAGGTACGCGATGATGCCGTGCAGGCCCCAACGCCCGTAGATCCCGCGCGGATTGAAGATCTCGGCGATGGCGTAGTGCCCGCGGCGCACGACGTAGTAGTCCATGAGGTTCACCGCGGTCCACGGGATGAACAGATAGAGCACCAGCAGCAGGAAGTTGTTGAAGTTCTCCAGGAAGTGGGACGTCGCGGCCAGCGCGCCGACCAGGGACAGCACGGCCGTGAGCCCGATGGTCACCAGCCGTACGGCCAGGGTCGGCCGCACCTTCCTGAACGAGTCGATGGCACTGATGAGCGTCAGCGACCCGCCGTACATGTTGAGCGCGGTGACGGACACCAGACCCAGGGCGGCGAACAGCAGCACGATCGCGCCGAACCCGCTGAACACCTTGTCGCCCGCGGCGTCGATCGAACGAATCGTCTCGAAGTCCCTGCCCGCCCAGGCGGCGAGCAGCGCCCCGAGCGTCATCAGCCAGACGCCGCCGAGCGCCGAGCCGAAGTAGGTCCAGTAGAAGGTCTTGCGGACGGTCACGTCCGGCGGGAGGTAGCGCGAGTAGTCCGAGACGTAGATGGCCCAGCTGATCTGGTAGCCGGCGACCACACCGAACTGGGCGAGGAACGGGGTCCACCGGAAACCGCCGAGGTCGAAGGAGCCCGGCGGGTAGTGCAGGGTGACCAGGACTCCCACGGTGAAGATCCCGAAGACGACCAGGAAGGTGTACGTCAGGACCTGCTCGGCCCGGTGGATGACGTCATAGCCCACGAGCGCGATGACCAGGGCGACCACGGTGACCACGACCACCCACAGCTTGACTCCTCCGTGCAGTGTGGTGTGCAGGGCGTCGCCGGCGAGGATGGTGTTGAAGACATTGAAGCCCGCGTACTGCACATAGGCGAAGAGCCACACCAGGAGGGCCCCGACGTAGCCGAACTGGGGCCGCGACTGGATCATCTGGGGGAGCCCCAGCTGGGGGCCCTGCGCCGAGTGGAAGGCCATGAAGAAGGTGCCGAGGACGGTGCCCGCCACGATCGCGATCAGCGACCAGACGAGGTTGCCGCCTTCGGTGATGCTGATCAGTCCCACCGCCAGCGTGGCGATCTGCGCGTTCGACATGAACCACAGAGGCCCCAGATGCCACAGCTTGCCGTGACGCTCGTTCAGGGGGACATAGTCGATGGACCGGATCTCCAGGCCCGACACCCTCGGTTCTGACGATATGGTCACGGCACCTCCCTAGTGCTGATCCACCCCTGTGGCCACATTCATTCCCCCGGCGCGGCCGGTCAAGGCCGCCCGCGCCGGTTCTTTGCGCACGGATGCCGGCAGTGCGCCACTGCAGGAAGTCCGCGAGGCCCTCCAGGACCCTGTCGACGTCGGAGGAGTCGTTGGAGGGCGCGAGGCCGATACGGAGGCCGCCGGTGTCGCCCGGGCCGAGTCGGCGGGAGGTTTCCGGAGCACAGATGGATCCGGCGGGTGCGTGGACGCCGCGTTCTGCCTGCGGATCCTTGACCGCCGCTCGGTACTCCAGGATGCTGTGTTGCGACACGTGAGATGTGTGCCGCAATGAGCAACGCGGCTCCTGTCTCGTATAAGTGGAGGAGTGGCCATGACTCAGCAGGTCCGTGCTGTCGTCGCGCGGGGCAAGGGTGCCCCCGTCAGCCTGGAAACGATCGTCGTGCCCGACCCCGGTCCTGGTGAGGCGCTGGTCAGGATCGAGGCCTGCGGCGTCTGCCACACCGATCTGCACTATCGCGAGGGCGGTATCAGCGATGACTTCCCCTTCCTGCTGGGGCATGAGGCCGCGGGTGTGGTGGAGTCGGTGGGCGACGGGGTCACGGATGTGGCCCCCGGTGACTTCGTCATCCTCAACTGGCGTGCGGTGTGCGGCCAGTGTCGTGCCTGTCTGCGCGGCCGGCCCTGGTACTGCTTCAACACGCACAACGCGAAGCAGAAGATGACCTTGACCGACGGTACGGAGCTGTCACCGGCCCTGGGCATTGGCGCCTTCGCCGAGAAGACGCTGGTGGCGGCCGGGCAGTGCACCAAGGTGGACCGGGCCGCGTCGGCGGCCGCCGCCGGACTGCTGGGATGCGGGGTGATGGCGGGCATCGGCGCGGCGATCAACACCGGCAACGTCGGACGCGGCGACACCGTCGCGGTCATCGGCTGCGGAGGTGTGGGGGACGCGGCCGTCGTCGGCTCCCGGCTGGCGGGGGCGGCGAAGATCATCGCCGTGGACATCGACGACCGCAAGCTGGCCACCGCCAAGCAGCTGGGCGCGACCCACACGGTCAACTCGAAGGAGACCGATCCGGTCGACGCGATCCGGGAGCTGACCGGCGGATTCGGTGCCGACGTCGTCATCGAGGCGGTGGGCCGTCCCCAGACGTACCGGCAGGCCTTCTACGCCCGCGATCTGGCCGGTACGGTCGTGCTGGTCGGTGTACCGACCCCGGAGATGAAGCTGGAACTGCCGCTGCTGGACGTCTTCGGCCGGGGCGGGTCGCTGAAGTCGTCCTGGTACGGCGACTGTCTGCCCTCCCGTGACTTCCCGATGCTCATCGACCTCTATCTGCAGGGCCGCCTGGACCTCGACGCGTTCGTCACCGAGACCATCGCACTGGACGAGGTCGAAAAGGCCTTCGAGCGTATGCACCACGGTGACGTCCTGCGCTCGGTGGTGGTCTTCTGATGGCCGGCGTCCGCATCGAACGCCTCGTCACCTCGGGGACGTTCTTGCTGGACGGCGGCACCTGGGACGTCGACAACAATGTGTGGATCGTGGGCGACGACCACGAGGCGGTCGTCATCGACGCCGCCCACGACGCCGACTCCATCGCCCGTGCTCTCGGCGGACGGACCCTGCGCGCGATCCTGTGCACCCACGCGCACAACGACCACATCGACGCTGCACCCGACCTCGCCGCCCGCACCGGCGCCCCGATTCTGCTGCATCCCGGCGATCTGCCGCTGTGGAAGCAGACCCACCCCGACCGGATGCCCGACGCCGAACTGACCGACGGCCAGACCGTCACGGTCGCGGGCATGCAGCTGAGCGTGCTGCACACGCCCGGCCACGCCCCCGGTGCCGTCTGTCTGTACGCGCCGGACCTGGCCGCACTCTTCAGCGGCGACACGCTCTTCGCGGGCGGGCCGGGGGCGACGGGAAGGTCGTACAGCGACTTCCCCACGATCATCGACTCGATCCGGGAACGCCTCCTGGCGCTGCCGGACAACACCGTCGTACACACCGGGCACGGGGATACCACCACCATCGGCGCAGAGGCGCCACACCTTCAGGAGTGGATCGACCGCGGCTTCTGACCGCCGGGCGGCTGCCTCGCCCCGGTGATAGACCAAACCGGGGCGAGGCAGCCGTGTGCCCCCCCGCTGGGTGGTGGACGCATCACGTCGTCCCCCTGCGCGACGCGCGCCTTTTGCCTGCTCACCTTCGCTGTTGAGGGCGATTCGAGGTGCCCGGAAACAGCCGTTGGACCCGGCTCGACCCGGCCTTTGGACGCCTTGACAACGGTTCAGGCGGCCCCCAAACTGACGTTGCGCTAATCGCAATCCGTTTCGCTATACGCACCGAGGTGTCATGATGATTCCCGCGTGCCGTCTCGCGGATCTACCGCGAGGCGAGGCCCACCGGCTCGACATCGACCCGCCGGTCTCGGTGTTCCACACCGATGACGGCGAGCTCTTCGCCATCGACGACACCTGCACCCACCAGGACGCCTCGCTCGCCGACGGCTGGCTGGAGGGCTGCGAGGTGGAATGCCCGCTGCACGCCTCCAAGTTCGACCTGAGGACCGGTGCCGTCGACGCCCCGCCGGCCAAGCTCCCGGTCCGCACGCACGAGGTCGTCGTCGAGGACGGCATGATCCACGTGCGGCTGTCCACGGAGGCTCCCAACCTGCCGCCCTGTGTCGCCTCCCGCCTGGCCGGAGGCCCCGCGTGAGGACCGTTGCCGTGGTGGGCGCCTCGCTGGCCGGTCTGTCGGCCGCGCGCTCGCTGCGGAAACGGGGGTACGACGGTCGGCTGGTCGTCATCGGCGACGAGCCCCACCGCCCGTACGACAGGCCGCCCCTGTCCAAGGAATTCCTGGCCGGTGCCATCGGCGAAGCGGATCTGGCGCTGGAGCGGGACGACGAGGACCTGGCGGCGGAGTGGGTGCTCGGCACCCGCGCCACCGGGCTCGACCGCACGGAGCGCGCCATCAGGCTCTCCGACGGCCGCGAGATACGCGCCGACGGCGTGGTCGTCGCGACCGGCGCCGCCGCGCGCACGCTGCCCGGCACCGACGGCCTGTCCGGGGTGCACGTGCTGCGCACCCTGGAGGACGCCCGCGCCCTGCGGGACGATCTGGCCCGGGGCGGACGGCTGGTGGTGATCGGCGGCGGATTCATCGGCGCCGAGGTCGCCTCCACCGCGTACGCCCTCGGGCTCGACGTCACGGTGATCGAGGCAGCGTCCACCCCCTTGGCCGGACCGCTCGGCGAGATCATGGGCGGCATCGTCTCGGCTCTCCACGCGGACCACGGCGTACGGCTGCTGTGCGGCGTGGGCGTCAAGGGACTCGGCGGTGAGCGCCGGGTGGATGCCGTGCTGCTGGAGGACGGACGCAGCATTCCCGCCGACACCGTCGTCGTCGGAGTGGGTGCGCGTCCCTGCGTCGACTGGCTGGAGGGATCCGGCGTCGCGCTGGACAACGGTGTGAAGTGCGGCGCCGACGGCCGCACCAGCCTGGCCGGTGTGGTCGCCGTCGGCGACTGCGCCAATTGGTACGACCCGCACACCGGAACCCACCGCCGGGTCGAGCACTGGACCGGGGCGATGGAGCGGCCCGACGCCGCCGTGGCCACGCTGCTGGCCTGGGGCGCGACGGAACCGGGTGTTCCCCGGCCGCCGTACTTCTGGTCCGACCAGTACGGCGTGAAGATCCAGTTCGTCGGGCACGCCGCCGGCGCCGACAGCGTGACCGTCGAGGAAGGCGCCACCGACGACCGCAGTTTCCTGGCCGTCTACCGGCGTGCCGGCACACCGGTCGCCGTGCTCGGGATGAACCAGCCGCGGCTGTTCACCCGCTGGCGCAAGCAGCTCACCGCCGCCGCGTCTTGACACCACCGATGCGGCAAACCATGCTGCGTTGCATATGACACGCAGCGTTGCTCCACACACAACGCCGTCCGAAGTCGCTCTTCCCGGCGCGTGAATGACCGATCCACGACGTTTCCCGAGGAGTGCACCGTGACCTCGACCAGCCTGCCGGACAGCCTCATCGCCACCCTCCCCGGCTCCTCCTACACGGATCCGGGCATCTTCGCCCAGGAACAGGAGCGCATCTTCGAGACGATGTGGTTCTGCGTCGCGCGCGCTTCCGACCTGCCGAAGCCCGGCGCCTTCCGCACCGTCGACGTGGGCCGCGAGAGCATCCTCGTCACCCGTGCCCGCGACAACTCGATCCGCGCCTACTTCAACGTCTGCCGGCACCGTGGGGCCAAGCTCTGCACGGAGGAGACCGGCGAGGTCAAGCGCGCCTTCCAGTGCCCGTACCACGCCTGGACCTACGACCTGAGCGGCAAGCTCGTGGCGGCGCCCAACCTGACCAAGATGCCCGACGTCGGCCGCACCGAGTACGGCCTGGTGAGCGTGGCCGTCCGCGAATGGCTCGGCTATGTCTGGGTCTGCCTTGCGGAGAACCCGCCCTCCTTCGAAGAGGACGTCATCGGCGAGGTCATCACCCGCCTCGGCGACGTGGAGTCGATCGAGCACTACGACATAGCCAACCTCTCGGTGGGCAAGCGGATCGTCTACGACGTCAAGGCGAACTGGAAGCTCATCATCGAGAACTTCATGGAGTGCTACCACTGCGCCACGATCCACCCCGAACTCACCGAGGTGCTCCCGGAGTTCGCGGACGGCTACGCCGCGCAGTACTACGTCGGCCACGGTGCCGAGTTCGGTGAGGAGATCCAGGGCTTCACCGTCGACGGCTCCGAGGGCCTGGACCGCATCCCCGGGGTTTCCGAGGATCAGGACCGCCGCTACTACGCGATCACCATCAAGCCGCAGGTCTTCATCAACCTCGTGCCCGACCATGTGATCTTCCACCGTATGTACCCGGTGGCCGCCGACCGCACGGTCGTCGAGTGCGACTGGCTCTACCTCCCCGGAGTGGTGGAGAGCGGCAAGGACGTCAGCCGGTCCGTGGAGCTCTTCGACCGCGTCAACCGCCAGGACTTCGATGCCTGCGAGCGCACCCAGCCAGGAATGAGCTCCCGGCTGTACGCCAAGGGCGGTGTGCTCGTGCCGAGCGAGCACCACATCGGCGCCTTCCACGACTGGGTGCACGAGCGCCTCGGCACCCGGCAGCCGTAGTCACGGGGCATGCACCCGGGGCCCGCGCTCGCCGCCGTGCGGCCTGCGCGGGCGCCCCCGTGTGCTCCGACGCCCTGCGTCCTGCGCTCCCGTGTCCGTGGACGGAGCGTTCAGCCCAGGTGGCCCATCCGGTGACTGATCTCCTCCGCGCCCTTGACGAGCACCGGAGCGAGCTCGTGCATACGCTCCTCGGTGAACCGGTACGAGGGACCGGAGGCGCTGATCGCCGCGATGACCTCGCCGTCCCGGTCGCGGACGGGTGCGGCCATGGCGTGCAGCCCGATCTCCAGCTCCTCCAGCGTCCAGGCATAGCCCCGCTCCCTGGCCTCGGCGAGGTTCTTCTCGAGCTTGACCTTCGAGGTCAGCGTGTGCGGGGTCACCTTCTTCAGGCCGGCCTCCGACAGCAGCGCGGCGCGCTCCTTGGCCGGGAGGTAGGCCAGCAGGATCTTGCCACTGGACGTGGCGTGCAGCGGGGTCAGCTGGCCGACCCAGTTGTGCGCGGTGACGGCCGCCGTACCGCGCACCTGGTAGAGGTTGATCGCGTAGTGCTCCTGCATCACGGCGATGTTGACGGTCTCGCCGATCTCCTCGGCCAGGCGCTCACAGACCGGACGTCCTTGCTGAGTGATGTCGATCCGTCCCGTTACCGCGCCCGCCAGGCGTACGATGCCGAAGCCGAGCCGGTACTTGCCGCGCTCGCCCGACTGCTCCACGAGACCGCGCGCCTCCAGGGCGCCGAGCAGGCGGAATGCGGTGGACTTGTGAACATCGATCTCGGCGGCCACTTCGCTGACGCCTGCCTCGCCGCGCTGGGCCAGGATCTCGAGCACGCTGATGGCCCGGTCGACGGACTGTACGCCACCGGCCCCCGAGCCGTTCGTTTCGGTATCCGGACTGTAGTTGCTCATGACGAAACTATACGCGCAGTAAACAACGCCAACGCAAGTAACCAGGATGAAACCGGGACCTTGCAAGTTGCGTGGACCGCAACCTGGTGCGTATGGCGCTACTCGTACTAGCATGCCTCGCGTATCTACGGCGCGAGCGAGACGAGGCACCATGGCTCCTCTGCACTACGACTTCGTCATCGTCGGCGGCGGATCGGCCGGCAGCGCACTGGCGAACCGACTCTCGGCCGACCCCGGTAACCGGGTGCTGGTGCTGGAGGCGGGGCGGTCCGACTACCCGTGGGACGTGTTCATTCACATGCCCGCGGCGCTGACCTATCCGATCGGCAGCCGCTTCTACGACTGGAAGTACGAGTCCGAGCCCGAACCCCACATGGGCGGCCGACGCATCTACCACGCCCGAGGCAAGGTGCTGGGCGGTTCCAGCAGTATCAACGGCATGATCTTCCAGCGCGGCAACCCCATGGACTACGAGCGCTGGGCCGCCGACCCCGGGATGGAGACCTGGGACTACGCGCACTGCCTGCCGTACTTCCGGCGGATGGAGAACTGTCTCGCCGCCGACCCCGACGACGAGTTCCGCGGCCATGACGGCCCCCTCGTCCTCGAGCGCGGCCCCGCCACGAACCCGCTTTTCACCGCCTTCCTCGAGGCCGTCCAGGAGGCGGGTTACGCCCGCACCGACGACGTCAACGGTTATCGGCAGGAGGGTTTCGCGCCGTTTGACCGTAATGTCCATCGGGGGCGCCGTCTTTCGGCCTCGAAGGCATACCTCAAGCCCGCCATGAAGCGGCCCAACCTCAGCGTCGTCACCCGCGCCCTGGTCACCCGTGTCCTCTTCGAGGGCAAGCGCGCCGTCGGCGTCGAGTACCGGCGCGGGCGCGGCGCGCCGCAGCAGGTCCGGGCCGGCGAGGTCATCCTGTGCGGCGGCGCCATCAACTCCCCGCAGCTGCTGCAGCTCTCCGGCGTCGGCAACGCCAGGGAACTGGCCGCCCTCGGCATCGACATCGTCCACGACCTGCCGGGCGTCGGCGAGAACATGCAGGACCACCTGGAGGTGTACGTCCAGTACGCCTGCAAGCAGCCCGTCTCCATGCAGCCGTACATGGCGAAGTGGCGCGCCCCCTTCATCGGGCTGCAGTGGCTGTTCAGAAAGGGGCCGGCGGCCACCAACCACTTCGAGGCGGGCGGCTTCGCCCGCAGCAACGAGGATGTGGACTACCCCAACCTGATGTTCCACTTCCTGCCTGTCGCGGTCCGCTACGACGGCTCCTCGCCGTCGGGCGGCCACGGGTACCAGGTGCACGTCGGGCCCATGTACTCCGACGCCATCGGCTCCGTGAAGATCAAGAGCAAGGACCCGCGGGAGCACCCGGCGCTGCGCTTCAACTACCTCTCCACCGACCAGGACCGCCGGGAGTGGGTCGAGGCGATCCGCGTGGCCCGCAAGCTCCTCAACCAGCCCGCGCTCGCCCCGTACAACGACGGCGAGATCTCGCCCGGACCCTCCGTCGAGACCGACGAGGAGATCCTCGCCTGGGTCGCCAAGGAGGGCGAGACCGCGCTGCACCCCTCGTGCACCTGCAAGATGGGCACCGACGAGATGTCCGTCGTCGACCCGTTGAGCATGCGTGTGCACGGCCTGGAGGGACTGCGCGTCGTCGACGCCTCGGTCATGCCCTACGTCACCAACGGGAACATCTACGCACCCGTGATGATGATCGCCGAGAAGGCGGCGGACCTGATCCTCGGCAAGGAGCCGCAGGCCCCCTCCAAGGCCGCGTACTACCGCCACCGCGACGCCCAGAAGCAGGCCGGGTAGGCCTTGGGCGCCGAGGTCCTGCGGACGCTGCTCGGCCGCGTCCGCTACGAGGTGCTGCCGGCGAGGTCGACCGAGGAGAAGGTCCTCGCCCATGTCCCGCGCGACGTCGTGGTCACGGTCACGGCGTCGCCGGTCAAGGGCCTGGAGCCGACGCTCGGCCTCACCGAGAGGCTCGCGGCGTCCGGCTATCGCGTCGTCCCGCATGTGCCCGCACGGCTGCTGCGGGACGACGCGCACCTCAAGGACATCGTCGACCGGCTGCGCGCGGCGGGCGTCGACGACGTCTTCGTCCCGGCGGGCGACGCCGATCCGCCGGCCGGGGCGTACGACGGAGCGCTGCCGGTATTGCGGAGGCTGAGCGAGTTGGGCAGGCCCTTCGCCGAGATGGGGATCACCGGCTATCCGGAGAGCCATCCGCTCATCCACGACGACATCACCATCCAGGCGATGTGGGACAAGCGGGCGCACGCCACGTACATCGTCAGCAACCTCTGCTTCGATCCGCGAGTGCTCGGCGACTGGATCGCGCGGATACGGCGCCGGGACGTCACCCTGCCCGTGCACGTGGGCGTCGCGGGGCCCGTGCAGCGGGCGAAGCTGCTCTCCATGGCGACGAAGATCGGGGTGGGGGAGTCCACACGTTTTCTGACCAAACACGCCTCGTGGTTTCTGCGGTTCGCGACGCCCGGGGGGTATGTGCCGGAGAGGCTGCTCACACGCAGCGCGGAGGCGCTCACGGCACCGTCGGCGGGGGTGGCGGGCCTGCACCTGTTCACGTTCAACCAGATAGCGGAGACCGAGAGGTGGCGCCGAGCGCTCCTTGACCGGATCGGCTGAACTCGGCGAAGCGTGGCCGAAAGGTGCCGCCCGAGTCCGTACCCTCGTATACAAAAGCCGGGCGGGGCTGGAATCCAGCCCCGCCCGGCCCTTAGTGCACTGCTCTCAGCGGAAGACCACCGTACGGTTGCCGTCCACCATGACGCGGCTCTCGGTGTGCCACTTCACCGCGTGGGCCAGCACCTGCGCCTCCACGTCGCGGCCGACCGTGACCAGGTCGTCGGGGTCGAGGGAGTGGTCCACCCGGACCACGTCCTGCTCGATGATCTGCCCCTCGTCCAGGTCCGGCGTCACATAGTGCGCCGTCGCGCCGACCAGCTTCACCCCGCGCTCGTACGCCTGCTGATAGGGGCGCGCGCCCTTGAAGCTGGGCAGGAATGAGTGGTGGATGTTGATGGCGCGGCCCTCCAGCTCCTTGCACAGGTCGTCGGAGAGGATCTGCATATAGCGGGCCAGGACCACGAGGTCGACGTTCAGCTCCTGCACCAGCCCCAGCAGGCGCGCCTCGGCCTCGGTCTTGGTGGCCTTGGTCACCGGGATGTGGTGGAAGGGGATGCCGTACGTCTCCGCCAGTCCCTCGAAGTCCCGGTGGTTGGAGACGATGGCCGGGATCTCGATGTTGAGGGCACCGGTGCGGCTGCGGAAGAGCAGATCGTTCAGGCAGTGGCCGAACTTGGACACCATGATGAGCGTCCGGGTCGGGGTCGAGGCGTCCCGGAGGGTCCAGGAGATCCCGTGGGCCTCGGCGACCGGACCGAATCGGTAACGAAGTGTTTCCAGATCGACGTTTGGATCGGAAACGTCGAAGTGGACCCTCATGAAGAAACGGTCCTGAAGTCGGTCGTCGAACTGCTGGCTCTCGAGGATGTTGCCGGAGTTTCTGACGAGAAAGCCGCTCACGGCATGAACCAGTCCGGCCGTGTCCGGACACGAGAGGGTGAGGACGTACTCACGGCCGGGATGCGGTCTAGGGGACATGCACAGGCCTCCGTGTTGGTGCGTAATACACAACTTGGTGAGCGATACGCAACATAGTCGGCCTGGGAGGGGCGGCGGTCAAGAGAGGGCCCTTCGGCCCTTGTGAAATCTCCGCGACCCCTTGACGTACGTCGGCCCGTCGGCCAGGGTTCCTCCACAAGCAATTCAATGCACGATGCGCAACGCATTCCCGGTCGAAGGGCTCGGCGCGTGGCAGATCTGTATGTGGACGGACAATGGCGTGAGCCGGTGGCCGGCGGCCATCGTGAGATCCGCTGTCCGGCGGACGGCACGGTCGTCGCGACGGTGTCCGAGGGCACGCGCCCCGACACCGAAGCGGCGATCGCCGCGGCCCGGCGGGCCTTCGACGACGGCCCCTGGCCGCACACCCCCGAGCGCGAGCGGGGCGCACTGCTGCTGCGCACCGCCGACATCATCGAACGCGACGCCAAGGAGTTCGCCCGGGCCGAGTCGCTCGACACCGGCAAGCGCCTGGTCGAGAGCGAGTACGACATCGCGGACGTCGTCTCCTGCTTCCGATACTACGGTGGCATCGCCGGAACCAGCGCAGGCCGGGTGGTCGACACCGGCCGCGACGACGCCCTCAGCCGGGTCACCTACGAGCCCGTCGGCGTCTGCGGACTGATCACCCCCTGGAACTACCCGCTCCTCCAGGCATCGTGGAAGGTCGCCCCCGCCCTCCTCGCGGGCAACACCGTCGTGCTCAAGCCGAGTGAGCTCACGCCCTCCACCTCGATCCTGCTGATGCGGGCCCTGGAGGAGGCGGGACTCCCGGCCGGTGCCGCCAATCTCGTCCTGGGCGCCGGAGCCGAGGTGGGCGCGCCCCTGTCTGAGGACCCGGCCGTCGACATGGTGTCCTTCACCGGAGGCCTCGAGACCGGGCGGCGCATCATGGCCACCGCCGCGGCGACGGTGAAGAAGGTCGCGCTGGAACTCGGCGGCAAGAACCCGAATGTCGTCTTCGCCGACGCCGACTTCGAGACCGCCGTGGACTTCGCGCTCACCGCGGTCTTCCTGCACTCCGGGCAGGTCTGCTCGGCCGGCGCCCGGCTGATAGTCGAGGACTCGCTCCATGACGCCTTCGTGGACGAGGTCGTACGCCGCGCCCGGCTCATCCGCCTCGGCGGGCCCTTCGATTCCGAGGCCGAGACGGGAGCGCTGATCTCCGCACAGCACCGGGAGAAGGTCGAGGCGTATGTCGCGGCCGGACTCGCCGAGGGCGCCGTACTGCGCTGCGGCGGCGAACGCCCCGACGACCCCGCGCTGGCGAACGGCTTCTACTACCCGCCGACCGTCCTCGACGAGTGCCGGCAGGACATGCGCGTGGTGCACGAGGAGTCCTTCGGTCCGGTGCTCACCGTCGAGCGCTTCCGCGACGAGGACGACGCCGTCCGTATCGCCAACGACACGGAGTACGGACTGGCCGGTGCCGTCTGGACGCAGGACGCGGGCAAGGCCCAACGGGTCGCCCGCCGACTGCGCCACGGCACGGTGTGGATCAACGACTACCACCCCTACGTGCCGCAAGCGGAATGGGGTGGCTTCGGGCACTCGGGTGTGGGCCGGGAGCTGGGACCGACCGGCCTCGACGAATACCGAGAGCCAAAGCACATCTGGCAGAACATCCAACCCCGGCCGCAGCACTGGTTCAGCGGCTGAACGCCGAAAAGAGGTCGATCGTGACCCCAACACAGACCGAGGTGTCGCAGCGGCGCGGCACGTCCCAGGTTTCGGACCGGACCCCGGTCATCTCCGTTCGCCGGCTGTGGAAGGTGTTCGGGCCGAAAGCCGACCAGGTGCCGGAATCGGAGGAGTTGTGCGGGCTGACCCGCCGCGAGCTCATGGACCGCACCGGATGCACCGCCGCCGTACGCGACGTGAACTTCGAGGTCTCGCCCGGCGAGGTCTTCGTCGTCATGGGTCTGTCCGGCTCCGGCAAGTCCACGCTGGTGCGATGTCTGACCCGACTGATCGAACCCACCTCCGGTGAGCTCGTCTTCGAGGGCGAGGACATCCGCGGCGCCGACGCCAAGCGGCTGCGCGACCTGCGGCGCAGCAAGTTCTCCATGGTCTTCCAGCACTTCGGCCTGCTGCCCCACCGCAAGGTCGTCGACAACGTGGCCTTCGGCCTGGAGATCCGCGGCATGGGCAAGGCCGAGCGCACCAAGCGGGCGCTGGAGGTCGTCGAACTGGTCGGCCTCGCCGGATACGAGAACTCCTACCCCGACCAGCTCTCCGGCGGCATGCAGCAGCGTGTCGGTCTCGCCCGCGCCCTCGCCGGCGACCCGGACGTCCTCTTCTTCGACGAGCCGTTCTCCGCGCTCGACCCGCTGATCCGCCGTGACATGCAGAACGAGGTCATCCGTCTGCACCACGAGGTCGGCAAGACCATGGTCTTCATCACCCACGACCTCTCCGAGGCGCTCAAGCTCGGCGACCGCATCCTGATCATGCGCGACGGCAAGATGGTCCAGTGCGGCACTGGCGACGAACTCGTCGGCGCCCCCGCAGACGACTACGTACGGGACTTCGTCAAGGACGTGCCGCGCGGCGACGTGCTGACCCTGCGCTGGATCATGCGACCCGCGGAGCCCGACGACGACCTCGGCGGCCCCGAGCTGGGTCCGGACGTCGTCGTACGCGAGGCCACCCGGGCGGTGCTGGCCGCCGAGAAGCCGGTCAAGGTCGTCGAGAACGGCAAACTGCTCGGCATCGTCGGCGACGAGGAGATCCTCGCCGTCGTCGCCGGGCAGGAGGGCGGTGCGTGATGGCCGTCGCCGCCGACGCGACCGCGCCGGTCGCGACCGTACGCAAGAAGGTCAGCCGCCCCATGGTGGTGGCGGCCATCCTGATCGCCTGGCTGGTGCTCTTCGCCGTGCTGCGCGGCAGGCAGACGCTGACCCTCGCGGCGGCCGACCTCACCGGTCTGCACCGCTGGTTCAACGACGTCAACGACGCCATCGGCGCCGACCGCAACTCCAACCCGATCTTCCTCTACTTCTTCAATGAGATCCGCCTGGTCATCGACAACCTGGTGACCTTCATCCAGTCGCTGATCTCCCAGCCCACGGGCGGCCGCCCGGTCCCGCAGATCGGCTGGCTCGGCGTCGTCGGACTGACCGGCTACGTCTCCTGGGCCGTGGGCAACTGGCGGGTCGCCCTGCTGGCCGTGGCCGGCTTCACCTTCCTCGGGCTGCAGGGCCTGTGGCAGGAGAGCATGGACACGCTGGCGCTGACCCTGTCGGCGGTCTTCGTGGCGCTGCTCATCGGCATCCCCCTCGGTGTGTGGGCCGGGATCTCCGACCGGTTCAACCGGATCATGACGCCCTTCCTGGACTTCATGCAGACGATGCCGACCTTCGTCTACCTCGCCCCGCTGACCCTGTTCTTCCTCATCGGACCGGCCTCCGCCACGATCACCACCCTGATCTACGCGGCACCGCCCGCCATCCGCATCACCGCGCACGCCATCCGCTCCGTACCGGAGACCACCGTCGAGGCGGCGGACTCGCTGGGCTCGACACGAAGGCAGCAACTCCTCAAGGTCCTGCTGCCGATGTCCAAGCGCACCGTGGTCATGGGCGTCAACCAGACCATCATGGCCGCCCTCGCCATGGTGACCATCGCTGCCCTGATCGACGCACCCGGCCTCGGCAAGACCGTCGTCCAGGCTCTGCAGTCGCTCGACGTCGGAACGGCCTTCAACGCCGGCCTCGCCATCGTCATCATGGCCATCGTGCTCGACCGGGTCACCACGGCGGCGGCCGGGCGCGAGGAGGCGGCCCGCCGCTCGGGCAGCCGCTTCCTGGCCTGGCGGCGGCCGCTGCTCATCGCGGGCGGAGTTGTCACGGCGGTGCTGGTGTACCTGTCGCACACCTACGTCTGGGCGGCCGAGTTCCCGGGCCAGGGCGGTACCGGCAGCGCCATCGCGAGTGCGGCGGACACCGCGACCAACTGGTTGCAGGACCATCTGTCCGGCCTCACCAACGCCTTCCGGGACGCCATCACCAACGGCCTGCTCAACCCCTTCCAGACGCTGCTGACCGACTCCCCGTGGTGGCTGGTAGGCGCCATCCTGGTCGGCCTCGGCGTGGTGCTCGGCGGATGGCGCGCCGGAGTGACGGCGGCCGTGTGCGTGGGTCTGCTGGTCGGCACGGGAGTGTGGTCGGACAGCATGACGACGCTGGCCTCGACCGTGGTGGCGACCGTGCTGGTGATGCTGTTCGGCATCGCCTTCGGCGTGTGGATGGGACGCAACTCCCTGGTGGACCGGATCGTGCGGCCCACCCTGGACGCGGCGCAGGTCATGCCGCCGTTCGTCTATCTCGTGCCGTTCCTCGCGCTCTTCGGCGCCACGCGCTTCACCGCGATCGTGGCGGCCGTCGTCTACGCGGCGCCTGTCGCGATCAAGATCATCGCGGACGGGGTGCGGAACGTCCCGGCGACCATCGTGGAGGCGGCCACCTCCGCCGGGTGCAACACCTGGCAGATCATCACCAAGGTTCAACTGCCGATGGCACGCAGCGCCCTGACTCTCGCGATCAATCAGGGCCTGATCTATGTGCTGTCGATGGTTGTCGTCGGCGGCCTGGTAGGTGCCGGCGCCCTCGGCTACGACGTAGTGGCCGGATTCTCGCAGGGAGAGCTGTACGGAAAGGGGCTGGCGGCGGGACTCGCCATCGTACTGCTCGGAGTCATGTTCGACCGGATCACTCAGGCTGCGGCGCGACGCACCAGCGCATAAGGAGCAGGACACCATGGCAAGACACTGGCGAGCCGGCGCGGCCGGCCTGGCGGTCCTCGGCCTCACCCTCACGGCGTGCGGAGGGGCGAAGGTCGGCGACAGTTCGTCCGCGGGCGGCTCGAAGAGCTCGGGCGGCAAGTGCGGGACGTTCAACCTCGCCGTCAACCCGTGGGTTGGCTACGAGGCGGACGCGGCGGTCGTCGCATACGTCGCGCAGCACGACCTCGGCTGTACGGTCAAGAAGAAGGACCTGAAGGAAGAGATCGCCTGGCAGGGTTTCGGGACTGGCGAGGTCGACGCGGTCCTGGAGAACTGGGGCCACGACGATCTGAAGAAGAAGTACATCACCGGGCAGAAGACGGCCGTCGAGGCCGGGCAGACCGGCAACAAGGGCGTCATCGGCTGGTACGTGCCGCCGTGGCTGGCCAAGGCCCACCCGGACATCACGAAGTGGGAGAACCTCAACAAGTACGCATCCAACTTCAAGACCTCCGAGTCGGGCGGCAAGGGCCAACTGCTCGACGGCGACCCGTCGTACGTCACCAACGACGCGGCGCTGGTGAACAACCTGAAGCTGAACTTCAAGGTGGTGTACGCGGGCAGCGAGACCGCGCTCATCCAGGCCTTCCGGACCGCCGAGAAGAGCAAGCAATGGGTGATCGGCTACTTCTACGAGCCGCAGTGGTTCCTGTCCGAGGTGCCGCTGGTGAAGGTCTCCCTGCCGAAGTACACGACGGGATGTGACGCCGTAGCCGCGAAGGTCGCCTGCGACTACCCCGTGTACGACCTGGACAAGATCGTCAGCTCGAAGTTCGCCCAGTCGGGCAGCCCGGCGTACGACCTGGTGAAGAACTTCAACTGGACGAACGAAGACCAGAACGTCGTGGCCAAGTACATCGCGCAGGACAAGATGTCGGACGACGCGGCGGCGAAGAAGTGGGTCGACGCCAACCGCGCCAAGGTCGACGCCTGGCTGAAGAAGTAGCCATCGGGCGGCGCCAGGACTCCGTCTCCGGCTCCCGGCCGGAGACGGAGTCCTTCCGCGCTGCCCGGACCGCCGTTCGCGGATCCTGAACCGGGAGAGCTGGAGCACCGGTTCGGGCGCTCGCAGCTGCACGCTCCAGGACCACCCCGACTGCCGCAGCGAGCGCCGGGGCGCGTATGCCGTGCCGACGGCGCGGACGGGCTGAGTGACTTGTGGGCGGCGGAAGGCCGAGACACGGACGAGGCGTATCCCGGCATCCGCGCGTGGTTGCCGTTCGGGCCACATGGGGGCGACGGTCGCCAGGCCGTCGGCGCTCCCGGCACATCCGTGACCCGGCAATCCGCGTCACCCGAGATCCACGGACCGGCTGCGGAGCGACGACGCGTCAGCGACCCCGAAAAGACCCCCGGAGGGGCCCGGCAGGCTGCCGGCACAGCCTGCCGGGCCCCTCGGTGTTTCGGGCTGTTCACCGACGTCATGCGCCCCCTTGACACCCCTCCCCGCGGCAGGCACATTGAGTTGCGCAACCTGAATCATGTTGCGCAGACAGCAACTGGAACTGGTTTTGAATTCGGAGGTGCGGCGATGGCGGGACCCCGAGTGGTCATCATCGGAGCGGGCGTCGTGGGAGCGGCCCTCGCTGACGAGATCTCCGCGCGAGGCTGGACCGAAGTGACCGTCGTCGACCAGGGCCCGCTCCCCGCCACCGGCGGCTCCAGCTCGCACGCCCCGGGCCTGGTCTTCCAGACGAACTCTTCCAAGACGTTGACCGAACTGGCCCGCTACACCGTCGAGAAGTTCTGCTCTCTCGACGTGGACGGCAAGCCCTGCTTCCTGCAGGTCGGCGGCCTCGAAGTGGCGACCACCCCCGAGCGGCTCGCCGAACTCCGCCGCCGCCACGGCTGGATCACCGCCTGGGGCATCGAGGCGCGTCTGCTCACCCCCGAGGAGTGCGTCGAGCAGCACCCGCTCGTCAACCGCGACAGGGTCCTCGGCGGCCTCCTGGTACAGACGGACGGCCTCGCCAAGGCTGTACTGGCCGTCGAGGCACAGATCCGCCGTGCCACCGAGAGGGGCGTGCGCTTCCTCGCCCGGCACGAAGTCCTCGACGTTCAGCAGAGCGAGGGCCGCGTGACCGGCGTCCTGACCGACCAGGGCGAGATCCCCGCCGACATCGTCGTGTGCTGCGCCGGCATCTGGGGTCCGAAGATCGCCCGCATGGTCGGGATGGACCTCCCGCTCACCCCGCTCGCCCACCAACTGGCCTGGACCGGCCCGATACCGGCCCTCGCCGGCCAGACCGAGGAAGCGGTACGGCCGATCCTGCGCCACCAGGACGCCGACCTCTACTACCGCGACCGCTTCGACGGCCTCGGCATCGGCTACTACGGCCACCGCCCGATGCCCATCTCCGCGGACGACATCCTCTCCGTCGACGATGCCGACCAGATGCCCTCGGTCCTGAAGTTCACCGAGGAGGACTTCGAGGACGCCTGGACGGAAACCCAGTCCCTGCTCCCCTCGACCAGGGAGGCCAAGGTCGAGGAGGGCATCAACGGCCTCTTCTCCTTCACCCCCGACGGTCTGCCCCTCCTCGGCGAATCCCCGGACGTCAAGGGCTTCTGGGTCGCCGAGGCGGTCTGGGTCACCCACTCCGCGGGCGTCGGCCGGGCCGTCGCCGAATGGCTGGTCGACGGCTACTGCTCCTCCTTCGACCTGCACGAGTGCGACGTCAACCGCTTCGAGCCGCACCAGCTGTCCCCGGAGTACGTCCTGGCCCGCGACTGCCAGAACTTCGTCGAGGTCTACGACATCCTGCACCCGCTCCAGCCGTCCGGGCACCCGCGCCCGATCCGCACCAGCCCCTTCTACGCCCGCCAGCAGGAACGCGGCGCGTTCTTCCTGGAAGCGAACGGCTGGGAGCGCCCGCAGTGGTACGAGGCCAACGCCTCCCTCGTCGAGGGCCGCAGCATCCCGACCCCCAACGACTGGGCCGCACAGTACTGGTCGCCCATCGTCGGCGCCGAGGCCCAGGCCACCCGCGAGACCGTGGCCCTGTACGACATGACGGCCCTCAAGCGCCTCGAGGTCGCCGGCCCCGGCGCCGCCGCGTTCCTGGAGCGACTGTCCACCGGCAAGGTCGACAAGTCGGTCGGGTCGGTCACATACACCCTCCTCCTGGACCACGACGGCGGCATCCGCAGCGACATCACCGTCGCCCGGCTTGCCCGCGACCTCTTCCAGGTGGGCGCCAACGGCAATGTGGACCTCGACTGGTTCAGGCGCCACCTGCCCGCCGACAACTCGGTCACCGTACGCGACATCACCCCCGGCACCTGCTGCATCGGCCTGTGGGGGCCGCTCGCCCGCCACGTCCTGCAGCCGCTGACCGACGACGACTTCTCCAACGAGGGCCTGAAGTACTTCCGCGCCAAGCGCGCCCACATCGGCTCCGTCCCGGTCACCGCGATGCGCCTGTCGTACGTCGGTGAGCTCGGCTGGGAGCTGTACACCACCGCCGACCTGGGCCTGAAGCTGTGGGACACCCTGTGGCAGGCGGCCGAGCCGCTCGGCGGAGTCATCGCGGGCCGCGGCGCCTTCAACAGCCTGCGCCTGGAGAAGGGTTACCGCTCCTTCGGCACCGACATGACCTACGAGCACGACCCCTACGAAGCCGGCCTCGCCTTCGCCGTCAAGCTCGACAAGGACGACTTCATCGGCAAGGCCGCCCTCGAACGGCGCAAGTCCGACGTGCGGCGCAAGCTGGCCTGCCTCACCATCGACGACCCGCAGGCCGTCGTCATGGGCAAGGAGCCGGTCTACGACGGCGACCGCGCCGTCGGCTATGTCACCAGCGCCGCCTACGGCTACACCATCGGCAAGGGCATCGCCTACGCATGGCTCCCGGCGGAGCTCGCCACCACCGGCACCACACTGCACATCGGCTACTTCGACCAGCGCGTCGAGGCGGTCGTCGCCGAGGAGCCCCTGTTCGACCCGACCATGTCCCGCCTGCGTGGTTAGTACACCGCGAGAGCTTCGAGGGAAGGAACACCGCCGGTGACCGCACAGCCCCTCGACGGCAAGGCGACCGCCGCCGTCATCCGCCGCGAACTCGCCGAGCGCGTGGCCAAGCTGACCGCCGACCACGGCCGCCCCCCGGGCCTCGGCACCGTCCTGGTCGGCGACGACCCCGGCAGCCACGCGTATGTCGCGGGAAAGCACCGCGACTGCGCACAGGCCGGCATCGCCTCCATCCGCCGCGAACTGCCCGCCGACGCCACACAGCAGCAGGTCGAGGACGTCATCGACGAACTCAATGCCGACCCGGCCTGCACGGGCTACATCGTCCAGCTTCCGCTACCGCGCCACCTCGACGCGAACGCCGTCCTGGAACGCATGGACCCGGCCAAGGACGCCGACGGCCTGCACCCCGTCAACCTCGGCCGTCTCACCCTGGGCGTCGAGGCCCCGCTGCCCTGCACCCCGCGCGGCATCGTCGAACTGCTCCGCCGGTACGACGTGCCGATCGCCGGGGCCCGGGTGTGCGTGATCGGGCGGGGCATCACCGTAGGTCGGCCGATCGGACTCCTGCTGACGCGCAGGTCCGAGAACGCCACCGTGACGCTGTGTCACACCGGAACCAAGGGCCTGGCCTGGCACGTACGCGAGGCGGACATCGTCGTCGCGGCGGCCGGCTCGCCCGGACTGATCACCAAGGACATGCTGCGCCCCGGCGCGGCGGTCCTGGACGTCGGCATCACCCGCACCGACCACGGGCTGGTCGGCGATGTGCACCCGGACGCCGCCCAGGTCGCCGGATGGCTCGCGCCGATGCCCGGGGGCGTGGGTCCCATGACCCGAGCGATGCTGCTCGCCAATGTCGTCGAGGCCGCCGAGAGGAACGCGAACTCCGTATGAACGCGCTGAACATCCCGCTGGCGGAGCTGGACCCCGAGGTCCACGCCGCCCTCCGCGCAGAGCTGCACCGCCAGCAGTCCACTCTCGAGATGATCGCCTCCGAGAACTTCGCGCCCTCCGCGGTGATGGAGGCCCAGGGATCGGTCCTCACCAACAAGTACGCCGAGGGTTACCCCGGCCGTCGCTACTACGGCGGCTGCGAACACGTCGACGTCACCGAGCGGCTGGCCATCGAACGCATCAAGTCCCTCTTCGGGGCGGGCTTCGCCAATGTCCAGCCGCACTCCGGCGCCCAGGCCAACACCGCCGTCTTCTTCGCCCTCCTCCAGCCCGGCGACACCATCCTCGGCCTCGACCTCGCGCACGGCGGGCACCTCACCCACGGCATGCGCATCAACTACAGCGGCAGGATGCTCAACGTCGTGCCGTACCACGTCGCCGAGGCCGACAACCTCGTCGACATGGACGAGGTCGAACGCCTCGCCAAGGAACACCGCCCCAAGATGATCATCGCGGGCTGGTCGGCGTACCCGCGGCAGCTGGACTTCGCGGCCTTCCGGCGCATCGCCGACGAGGTCGGCGCCTACCTCATGGTCGACATGGCGCACTTCGCGGGTCTGGTCGCGGCCGGACTGCACCCCAGCCCCGTCCCGCACGCACACGTGGTCACGACCACGACACACAAGACGCTCGGCGGTCCCCGCGGCGGAGTCATCCTCACCAACGACGCCGACCTCGCCAAGAAGATCAACTCGGCGGTGTTCCCCGGTATGCAGGGCGGCCCGCTGGAGCACGTGATCGCCGCGAAGGCGGTCTCCTTCAAGGTGGCGGGGTCACCCGAGTTCGCCGAACGGCAGGCCCGCACGCTCGCGGGGTCCCGCATCCTCGCCGAGCGCCTCACCCAGCCGGACGCCTCCGCTGCCGGAGTGAAGGTGCTGACCGGCGGCACGGACGTCCACCTCGTCCTGGTCGACCTGCGCGACTCCGAGCTCGACGGCCGTCAGGCCGAAGACCTGCTCCACGAGATCGGCATCACCGTCAACCGCAATGCCGTCCCCTTCGACCCGCGCCCGCCCATGGTCACCTCGGGGCTGCGCATCGGCACCCCGGCGCTGGCCACCCGGGGCTTCACCGAGGAGGACTTCGCCGAGGTCGCCGACGTGATCGCGCTGGCCCTCCAACCCGGCCCGGATGTGGCCGCGCTGCGCGCCCGTACAGAGGCACTTGCGGCCAAGCACCCGCTCTACCCGCACCTTTCGGAAGACGGAGACGTCCGATGAGCCCCAGCACCCCCGGCGCCGACCTCCCCGACCACCCCGACTGGCTCTGGCGCACGCCCGAGCCCAGACGGTCGTACGACGTGGTGATCGTGGGTGGCGGCGGCCACGGCCTTGCCACCGCCCACTACCTGGCGAAGAACCACGGCGTCACCAATGTCGCGGTCCTGGAGAAGGGCTGGCTCGGGGGCGGGAACATGGCCCGCAACACCACCATCATCCGCTCCAACTACCTGTGGGACGAGAGCGCCGGCATCTACGAGCACGCGCTGAAGCTGTGGGAGGGACTGGAGGAGGAGCTCGACTACCCGATCCTCTTCTCCCAGCGCGGTGTGCTGAACCTCGCCCACAGCCTGCAGGACGTCCGCGACAGCGTGCGCCGCGTCGAGGCCAACCGGCTCAACGGAGTGGACGCCGAATGGCTCGACGCCGAGCAGGTCAAAGAGGTCTGCCCGATCGTCAATATCTCACCGGACGTGCGCTACCCGGTGCTGGGCGGCACCTACCAGCCGCGCGCCGGCATCGCCAAGCACGACTACGTGGCGTGGGGCCTGGCCCGCTCCGCCGACGCGGCCGGCATCGACATCATCCAGAACTGCGAGGTCACCGGCCTGGACGTGGTCGGCGGCCGGATAGTCGGCGTACAGACGACATTGGGCCCGATCGCGGCGGGCAAGGTGGCTCTCTGTTCAGCAGGCCACACCTCGGTACTGGCGGCCATGGCGGGCATCGAACTCCCGCTTCAGAGCCACCCGTTGCAGGCGCTGGTCTCCGAACTGCTGGAGCCGGTCCACCCGACTGTCGTCATGTCCAACGCGGTCCACGTCTATGTCAGCCAGGCGCACAAGGGCGAACTGGTCATGGGCGCGGGCATCGACGCCTACAACTCCTACACCCAGCGCGGCGCGTTCCACATCATCGAACATCAGATGTCAGCCGCCCTGGAACTCTTCCCGGTCTTCGCCCGCGCCCATGTGCTGCGCACCTGGGGCGGCATCGTGGACGTCAGCCCCGACGCCTCGCCCATCGTCGGCCTCACTCCGGTCGACGGCCTCTACCTCAACTGCGGGTGGGGAACGGGCGGTTTCAAGGCCACCCCGGGTGTCGGCTGGGTCTACGCCCACACCATCGTCCACGACACTCCCCACCCCCTCAACGCCCCCTTCTCGCTCGACCGTTTCACCACCGGCGCGCTCGTCGACGAGCACGGCGCGGCCGCGGTGGCCCACTAGGGAGCCGAACCCATGCTGCTCATCCCCTGCCCGTGGTGCGGGCCCCGCGACGAGGTCGAGTTCCACTACGGTGGCCAGGCGCACGTGCCGTATCCCGAGGACAACGCGGCCCTCACCGACGAGGAGTGGGCGCGCTACCTGTTCTTCCGCGACAACCCCAAGGGTCCGTTCGCCGAGCGGTGGAGCCATACGGCGGGCTGCCGCCGCTGGTTCAACGCGGTGCGGGACACGGCGACGAACGAGATCCTGGCGGTGTACCGGGCGGGGGAGGAGCGTCCGGCCGTTACGGAACTGCGGCGTCCGTCCATCACCCAGCCAGGTCCGGCACCATCAGCCCGTCATGGGGGTCCCCCCTGCTCGAGCGAAGCAGAGAGCTTGGGGGAGATTGAGGACGAGCCCGTTCAGGGCGACGTGGGTCTGGGGGCGGAGCCCCCAGCGGGGTCCAGGGGCGGGCCCCTGGTTACGGGAAGGGGTGGGGTGGGGGAAAACAACCAGCCGTTCCGCCTGCCCGCCGGCGGCCGAGTCAACCGAAGCGCACCCCTGACCTTCACTTTCGACGGCACCCAGTACGTGGGCTACCGCGGCGACACCCTCGCCTCCGCCCTCCTCGCCAACGGCGTCATCCAAGCGGCCACCAGCATCAAGCTCGGCCGCCCCCGAGGCATCTTCTCCGCGGGCGTGGAGGAGCCCAACGCGGTCGTCCAGATAGAGGAACCGTTCCCGGAGCCCATGCTCCCGGCGACAACGATCGAGCTCCACGACGGCCTGGCCGCAAGCAGCCTCCCCGGCCAGGGCCGCCTCGCCACCGAGCCCGACCCGGCCCGCTACGACGCCGTACACGCCCACTGCGACCTGCTGGTCGTGGGCGCCGGCCCGGCCGGTCTCGCCGCCGCGGCAGCCGCCGCGCGCTCCGGCGCCCGCGTCATCCTCGCCGACGACCAGCCGGAGCTCGGCGGCAGCCTGCTCGGCACGGGTGAACACCTCGACTGGGTGGAGGCGACCGGCGCGCTGCTCGACGCCGCCCCCGAGGTACGCGTACTGCGCCGCACCACCGTCTTCGGCCACTACGACGACAACCACCTCCTCGCCGTCGAGCGCCGCACCAACCACCTCGGCGCCGAGGCCCCCGAGAACGTCTCCCGTGAGCGCGTCTGGCGCATCCGGGCCCGTCGCGTCGTGCTCGCCACCGGTGCCCACGAGCGTTCGCTGGCGTTCGCGGACAACGACCGCCCCGGCGTGATGCTGGCCGCTTCGGCCCGGACCTACGTCAACCGGTACGGAGTCCTGCCCGGGCGCCGCGCGGTCGTCCTCACCACCAACGACAGTGCCTACGCCGCCGCGCTGGACATCGCTGCGGCTGGCGTCCAGGTCGCCGCCATCGTCGACACGAGGCCCGAGCCCGGGGATTGGGCGAGCCGTGCCCGCGAGGCAGGGATCGAGGTGCTGACCGGCCACGCCGTCACCGGTACGGAAGGCGACACGCGGCTCACCGCCGTGCGGGTCGCGCCGTACGGCGAGCCCGCGGGTCAGCGGGAGTTCACCGCCGACCTCCTTCTGGTCTCCGGCGGCTGGAACCCTGTGGCGCACCTCTTCAGCCAGGCAGGCGGAAAGCTCCGCCACGACGAGGCGCTCGGCTCCTTCGTCCCCGACACCTGCCGCCAGGCGGTGGAGGTCGCAGGCAGCGTGACCGGCGCACTCGACCTGGTCACGGTCCTGGCCCAGGGAGCGGCCGCCGGGGCCCGCGCGATCGAGGCGGAGGGGTACACCCCCGAGACGCCCGCCCTCCCCGCAGTGACCGCACAGCCGCAGTCGCCACCCATGCAGGTGTTCACCCTCCCGGCCCCCGCCGGCGCCCCCCGTTTCGTCGACCTCCAACGCGACGTCACCGTGGACGACCTGTCCCGGGCGACCGGTGCCGGTCTGCGCTCGGTGGAGCACACCAAGCGCTACACCACGGCCGGCACCGCCAACGACCAGGGCAAGACCTCCGGGGTCCTGGCGAGCGGTATCGTCGCCGAACTGCTCGGCGTCGACATCTCCGCGCTGGGCACGACCACGTTCCGGCCGCCGTACACACCCGTCTCCTTCGCCACCCTCGCCGGCCGCGACCGCGGCGCGCTGCACGACCCGATCCGGGTGACCGCCCTGCACCCATGGCATGTTGCGCACGGTGCCCTGTTCGAGAACGTCGGCCAGTGGAAGCGTCCTTGGTACTACCCGCAGGACGGCGAGGACATGGAGGCCGCGGTGCTGCGCGAGTGCCGGGCAGCCCGCGAGAGCGTCGCGTTCATGGACGCCTCCACCCTCGGCAAGATCGACGTACAGGGCCCGGACGCCGCCGTCTTCCTCGACCGGCTCTACACCAACATGATGAGCACCCTGAAGGTCGGCATGATCCGCTACGGCGTGATGTGCCGTCCGGACGGCATGGTCTTCGACGACGGCACCGTCATCCGCCTGGCCCCGGACCGTTTCCTGGTCACCACCACCACGGGCAATGCGGCCGCCGTACTTGACTGGATGGAGGAGTGGCTGCAGACGGAGTGGCCCGAACTGAGGGTCCACTGCACCTCCATCACCGAGCAGTGGGCCACCGTGGCCCTGGTCGGCCCCCGCTCTCGCGAGGTCCTCGGCTCGCTCGCGCCCGACCTGGCGGTGGACAACGACAGCTTTCCCTTCATGGCATGGCGGGAGACGACCGTCGCGGGCATCGAGGCCAGGGTGTGCCGGATCAGTTTCTCCGGCGAACTCGCCTACGAGATCAACGTGTCGCCCTGGGACGTCCTCGCCCTGTGGGAGGCGCTGTACGAGGCCGGCGCCCCGTACGGCATCACCCCGTACGGCACCGAAACCATGCACGTCCTACGGGCCGAGAAGGGCTACCCGATCATCGGCCAGGACACCGACGGCACCGTCACCCCGCACGATCTGGGCATGAGCTGGGCGGTGTCGAAGAAGAAGCCCGACTTCATCGGCAAGCGCTCCTACGCCCGCGCCGACACTGTCCGTCCCGACCGCAAGCACCTCGTCGGCCTGCTCCCCGAGGACCCGGACGCGTTCCTTCCCGAAGGCACCCATCTGGTCGCCGACAGCGTGCTGCCCGCCCCGCCCGTCCCGATGCTCGGCCATGTCACCTCCAGCTACCGCAGCGCGGCGCTCGGCCGGACCTTCGCCCTCGCCCTGATCAAGGGCGGCCGGGACCGCATCGGCGAACGTCTCTACGCACCGGTGGGCGGCCGGCTGCTCCCGGTGATCGTCGCAAGCCCCGTCCTCTACGACCCCGAGGGAGCCCGCCGCGATGGCTGACACCGCCCTGACCGCACAGCCCCGCAGCCCCCTGGCGGACGTCGCCGAAGGCCTGGCCGCCGTCACACGCTCCTCCGCAGGCGCGATCCGTCTGGCCGAACTACCCTTCCTGGCCCAGGTCAACGTCCGCCTCGACGCCAAGGGAGCGGCAGCCGACGCCGTCGGACTCGCCCTGGGGTTCCAACTGCCCCTGGAACCCAACACCGTCGTACGAACCGAGGACCTGACCGCGTTGTGGCTCGGTCCCGACGAATGGCTGGTGGTGGGCAGGCCCGGCGACCAGCGGGACCTGGAGAGCCGGATCCGTTCGGCGGCCGGGGACGAACCCGTCTCCGTCACCGATGTCTCCGCCCAGCGCACCACCGTCCTCGTCGCGGGACCCCGCGCCCGCGACCTGCTGTCCCACGGCTGCCCGCTGGACCTGCACCCGCGCGCCTTCGGCCCCGGCCGCTGCGCCCAGACGACGCTGGCCCGCACCCAGGTCGTCCTGGTCGCCCGCGAGGAACCCAGGGCCGGTTTCTGGGTCCTGGTGCGCTCGTCCTTCGCCGGTTATCTGACGGACTGGCTGCTGGACGCGGCGGTGGAATACATCTGAGAGCTGGTTCACGTCTCGCGACGCGTGGAATCTCGCGGGCCCTCCGTGACGGGGTGTACCGGCGCCGGTCTCAACCAGTGGCATTGAGGCCGGTGTCGGTGCCGTCGGACTCGAGGATCTGCCGGCGTTGGCTCTCGGTCATCCCGCCCCACACGCCGTAGGGTTCATGAGCCCCCAGGGCGAAGGCGCCACAGGCCTCCAGGACCGGGCAGCGCGCGCAGATCGCCAGGGCGCGCTGTTCTCTGGCCCGCCGCGACCTGCCACGTTCCCCTTGCGGGGAGTAGAAGTAGGACCCCAGGCCGCGGCAGGCGGCCCGTTGCTGCCAGTCCCACAGCGCTTCCACGGGCCGGGGCCCTGCATCCGGTTTCCTCCTCATCGGGCCTTCGCCGCCCGTTCAGTCGCCGTGCAGGGCGTTTCCGACGGCGTCGATGGCGAGTTTGCGGGCCACCTTGGTGGCGTAGCAGTCGCGGAGGCTGTCGAGCATCATGAAGTCGTGCACGATGCCCAGGACGCGCACGGCGGTGACCGGGACGCCTGCCTCCAGCAGGCGGGCGGCGTAGGCCTCGCCCTCGTCGCGCAGCACATCGGCCTCGTCGGTGATCACCAGCGCGGGCGGGAGGCCCTTGAGGTCGTCGAGGGAGGCGAGCAGCGGGGCCGCGTAGCGTTCCTTGCGCTGCGAGTCGTCGGATGTGTACTGGTCCCAGAACCAGATCATTCCGTCCCGGGTCAGGTAGTAGCCCTCGGCGAACTGCCGGTAGGACGGGGTGTCGAAGTTCGCGTCGGTGACCGGGTAGAGCAGCACTTGCGCGGTGACCCGGATGTCGCCGCGGTCCTTGGCCATCTGGGCGAAGACCGCGGACATGTTGCCGCCGACGGAGTCGCCGCAGACGACCAGGCGTGAGGCGTCGAGCCCATGATCGGCGCCGTGGGCGAGAAGCCACTGGGCGACGGCGTAGTTCTGTTCGATCTGCGTGGGGTACTTGGCTTCGGGGGCCCGGTCGTAGACGGGGAACACGGCGGCCGCGTCCGCTCCGACGGCCAGTTCCCGTACGAGGCGGTCGTGGGTGTTCTCGTCGCCGAAGACCCAGCCGGCGCCGTGGATGTAGAGAATCACCGGCAGCGGGCCGACGGCGCCCTTGGGCTTGACGATACGGGCGCGGACGGTTCCCCACTGGCCGGCGTCGACCTCGGCCCAGGCCTCGTCGATGTCCGGCCTGGGCACTCCTTCGCCCTGCTGCAGACCGGCGAGGATGTCACGCCCCTGGGCCGGTGGGACCTCGTAGATGCGCGGGTGGGGCGCGGTGGCGTCGACGAGTTCCTTTGCCGCCGGTTCAAGCTGCGGAGTGCGCGGCGGGGGCAGTTCCGACATGACGAACCTCCACGAGTTACCGGTCGGACACGCGGGTCCGACCGATCGGCAGGAACGCGCGTCGGCAAGTGCCTTTCAGTATCTCGCGCAGGAACGACATGCTCAAACGGGTCGCGGAGCGCATAGTGGAAAAAAGAGAGAAAAAGGATCGAAAAAGGACGAACCGTGCATGGCTCGTGATGGTGCCATCAGAGATTGATCATGTGCCCCGCCAGGCCGTGAATGGCGTCCTGGACCGCTTCGCTGAGCGTCGGATGCGCATGGACGTTCCTGGCGAGCTCATTCACCGTCAGATCCCACTTCTGCGCCAAGGTCAGCTCCGGCAGCAGCTCCGTCACATCAGGACCGATCATGTGGGCGCCGAGCAATTCGCCGTAGCGCCCGTCACTGACCAGCTTCACGAACCCGACCGTGTCGCCGAAGCCGTGCGCCTTGGCATTGGCCGTGAAGGGGAACTTCGCCACATGGACGTCGAAGCCCTCGTCGCGTGCCTCGCTCTCCGTCCAGCCGAAACTGGCGATCTGGGGCTGACAGAACGTGGCGCGCGGAATCATGCGGTAGTCCAGTTCCATCGTCTCCGCACCCGCGATGGTCTCGGCGGCGACGATGCCCATGGCCTCGGCGGTGTGGGCCAGCATCTGCTTCGCAGTGACATCGCCGATGGCGTAGATGTGCGGCCGGCTGGTGCGGCAGCGCCCGTCGATGTCGATGGCACCTCGCTCGGTGAGACGTACACCCGTACTGCTCAGCCCGTAGCCGGCCGTCCTCGGCTGGAAGCCCGTGGCCTGCAGGACCTTCTCCGCCTCCAGGACCTGCTGCCCGCCGCCCTGCTGGACCACCACACGGACGCCGTCCGCGGCTTCCTCGATGGACTCCACGCGGGCAGAGGTGAGCACACGGATCCCTTGGCGTTTGAAGCGCTTAGTGAGCTCTGCCGAGACGTCTTCGTCCTCCAACGGCGCGATCCGGTCGAGGAACTCGACCAACGTGACCTCAACGCCGTAGGCCCGAAGCAGGTAGGCGAACTCGACCCCGATCGCCCCGGCGCCGGCGATGATCAGGCTCGCGGGGAGACTGTCGGCGAGAATCTGTTCTTCGTAGGTGACGACGCGCTTGCCCAGCGTCGTACCGGGAAGCAGCTTCACGGTTGCGCCGGTCGCGATGATGCAATGGCGGAAGGACAGCATCACCTCCTCGTCACTCATGCGCACCTGCATCGTGTGCGGGTCGAGGAAAGTGCCCTGGCCCTCGAACTGGGCGATCTTGTTCTTGCGCATGAGATAGGTGACGCCCTTCGAGCGTCCGTCGGCCACCACACGGCTTCGCGCATAGGCGGTCCGGTAGTCCAGGGTCACGTCCCCGCTGATCTTCACACCGAACTTCTCGGCGTCATGCAGGACCAACTGCGCGACCTCGGCGTTGCGCAGGAGCGACTTGGCCGGGATACAGCCGATGTTCAGACAGACGCCGCCCCAGAAGCGTCCCTCCACGATGGCTGTACGAAGTCCCAACTGGGCCGCGCGGATGGCCGCCACGTATCCACCCGGACCCGCTCCGAGGACGACCACATCAAAGTCTGCGTTCATCACTCCACCTCTGCATTCCGACGTTCACGACGTACAGATCGAAACGACGTACAGATCGAAACGACGTACAGAGTCCTACCCATCATGGTCTCGCGTCTGCTCGCGCAGCACATCACGTGGGGCTTGTGGTACCGGTGCGCGGGTGACTACGTGAGGGGTGGCGTCTGTTCCGCCCTCAGGTCGCCGTCCGGAACAGTTCGGGGTTGTCCTCGACGAATTCCCGTACACCGGACGCCGGTCGGCCGAGTGTCCGGTGTGCGGAGACGGGTCGACGAGGACGGCGGCGACGACATGGGCGACATCGTGCGCCGTCACGGGCGAAGTACGCGTGCGGGACGGAACCCTCAGGCTTCCCTTCGGGACAGGGTGAGTCAGTGCTGACGCTGCTGCTGTGACTCGGCCGTGCGGGTGAGGTCCATCTGGGAGACAGTCATCTGCGACATGTTGACGAAAGCCTGCAGACCTCCGTAGGCGCGTGCCGCAGCAGCGGTGACCAGCGCCGCCTCCAGATACTGGGACGACACGCTCATGCCGAAATACATGCGCTGACAGCCGTCCAGTGCCTTGGTGACGTCGGCGGCGAGCGAAAGGTCCCCCACGACCAGGCGGCCCACCGAACCCACGCTCCCTGCCGCGCCGGTCACGAGAATCAGTGGGGTGTCGACCATGATCGCTCCTGCACGTCTCGAACGGATCCGAGTGACCGGCGTGCGAGCCGACGGGGAAGCCGGTAGCAGCCCGGCCAGCCTAAATCGGGCAAAGCGTTCGGGATGTCGTCGACACGGCGTGAACAACGGTCGGGTTACTGCTCTCTCCGGTAGGGCGGCACCGTGAGGGCGCCGTCCCTTGCCGCGGAGCTGCGAACCGCGACGAGAGCCGCGCCGAGGTCTGCCGCTGTGCGCGGATCGGACAGGGAACGGCCGGTCAGCTCCTCGATGCGGCGCAGCCGGTAGCGGACGGTGTTGGGGTGGACGAAGAGGCTCTGGGCCGCCGCAGTGGCGGACCCGGCGGCGGCGAACCAGTGTTCCAGGGTGTCGAGGAGGCGAGCGCGTTCCGGGGCCGGCAGGCCGAGCAGGGGTTTGAGGACCACTTCCACCAGGTGGGCCGCCTCGGCCGGAGCGGCGGCGACCAGCATGGCCAGCGGGTTGTCGTCGAACCGTGCGACGCCCGGGCCGGTGCCGGGCAGACCGGCCAGGGCCAGCCGCGCGAAGCGCAGTGCCTGCGGGGTGTCCCGCAGCGAGTGGAAGAGGGGACTGACGCCCACGCGGGCGCGGGCGCGGCGCAGGATACGCAGGCCGGCCTTCTCCGCCTCCGCCGTGGCCAGGGCGACCAGGCCTATCTGCTGGTCCGGCAACAGCCGCCAGGCGGACGGGATATGGGCCTGGCCCAGTGTCGCCTCGGTACCCGCCAGCGGCTCCTCACCCGGAGAACCGGCCGTCGCCGCGACGACCGTGTAGGGACCGCGCTCCGGCAGGCCCAGCTCCCGGGCGGCCTCCCACAGCGTGGTGCGTTCGGCGATCACGCCGGTGAACAGCGCCTCCACCAGCGCTGAGCGTCGCGCCTCGCGCTGCAGGGTCAGCTCGGCGGTGGTCTCCCGGTGGGCCGCCACCACTGCCTCGGCGTAGAGGCCGAACAGCGCCCAGATCTCCGCCGACTGGTCCACCAACTCGGCGTCGGAGACCCCATGGCCTCGCGCCTCCTCGAGGATCTCCGACCACACGAACTCGAAGCCGATCCGGTACGCGTGCAGGGTGTCGGCCAGTGGCATGCCCTGCTCGGCGCGGATACGACCGGTCTCGCGGGCGGGTCCCGGGTCCGGGGCGCCGTCACGGTGCAAATGGCTCAGCACGAGGTCCGCGTTGGCGGTGCACGAGCGGCGGAGCGAGTCGAAGGGGATCAGCGACTCGTCCGTGTAGGAATCGACGTCCGAGCGGATCCGCAGGGCCATCCGCTCGCCCAGTTCCGGAAGCCGCGCATGTATCGCCGCGACCACATCCGAGAGGTCCATTCCTGCAGCGTACTGCCCCTGTTTTGGTCTCAGGAACAATCCTGGACGGGGGATGGTGTCACCCCGCCCATAGGACGTCGCAACCGAGCGCAGCACGATGTCGGGAACGTGAACAGCGGATTTCAACGATGACGTTCGTGGAGGCGGGCCATGGCCAATCTGGCGGAGTTTCTGGTGGAGACGGCGGGGCGGCAGCCCGGACGTCCGGTGCTGCGCCTGGGGCCGCAGGTCACCACCTACGCGGAGCTGGACGAGCGCAGCGCCCGCGCCGCCGCGCTGCTGCGGGCCGAGGGTGTGCGGCCGGGGGATCGCGTCGCTCTGATGCTGCCCAACGTTCCCGAGTTCGTCGTCCTGTACTACGGCGTGCTGCGCGCCGGGGCGATCGTGGTGCCGATGAACCCGCTGCTGAAGACGCGGGAGACCGAGTACCACCTGAACGACTCCGGGGCGGTGCTGCTGTTCGAGTGGCACCAGGCGCCCGGCGAGGGGGCCCAGGGCGCGGCCGCCGCCGGGGTGCGGCACATCGCGGTGGAGCCTTCCGTCTTCGCCGAGCTGCTGGCCGGGCACGAGCCGCTGTCCGGGGTGACGGAGACGGCCGGCGAGGACGTGGCCGTACTGCTGTACACGTCGGGCACCACCGGGCGTCCCAAGGGCGCCGCGCTCACCCACGCCGGACTGCGGCACAACACCGACGTCAACGCGACGCTCATACAGCGGATGACGTCGGAGGACGTGGTGGTGGGATGTCTGCCGCTGTTCCATATATTCGGCCAGATCTGCACCATGAGCGTGGCCGTCCGCAGCGGCGCCTCGCTCGTCCTGATCCCGCGCTTCGACCCGGGGACCGTGCTGGACGCCATCGCCCGCGAGCGTGCGACGGTGTTCGAGGGCGTGCCGACGATGTACGCGGCGCTGCTGCAGCACCCCGCGGAGGCGGATGTGTCGACGCTGCGGATGTGCATCTCCGGTGGGGCCTCGCTGCCGGTGGAGGTCCTGCACGGCTTCGAGCGGCGCTTCGGCTGCATGGTGCTGGAGGGTTTCGGCATGTCAGAGACCAGCCCGGTGGTCAGCTTCAACCACCCCGACCGGCCGCGCAAGGCCGGGTCCGTCGGCACCCCGATCCAGGACGTGGAGGTGCGGCTGCTGGACGAGAAGGGCCAGGATGTGGCCTTCGGCGAGATCGGCGAGCTGGCCGTGCGCGGGCCGAACGTGATGAAGGGGTACTGGAACCGTCCGGAGGAGACCGCGGCCACCATCCCGGACGGCTGGCTGCGCACGGGCGATCTCGCGCGGCAGGACGAGGACGGCTACCTCTACATCGTCGACCGCAAGAAGGACATGATCATCCGCGGCGGTTACAACGTCTATCCGCGCGAGATCGAGGAGGTGCTGCACGAGCACCCGGCGGTCGCGCTCGCCGCGGTGGTGGGGGTGTCCCACCAGGAGCTGGGCGAGGAGATCGCGGCCGCGGTGGTTCTGCGGCCGGGCGCGCAGGCCGCGCCCGAGGAGCTCCAGCAGTACGTCAAGGACCGGGTGGCGGCGTACAAGTACCCGCGCGCGGTGTGGCTCGTGGACAAGCTGCCCACCGGGCCCAGCGGCAAGATCCTCAAGCGGGAGATCAGCGCGCCGGCGCAGTGACCACACGGTTCCTCGGTGCCCAGGTACGGCGACGCCTGCCGCAGTTCTGATGAATCCATCATTTGGATAGCTGTCAACTATTGACGATGAGATGAACAGAGTTGATGAAGGCAATGATGCTTGGAGGACGTCATGTCCCACACCCAAGGCGGCAGGGCCGAGGCCGGCACCGCTCACCAGAACCTGCACAGTGAGCGGGGTGCCCTGCGCGGCGAGCACCAGGGACGGGCCCGCAACCCGGTGATCAAGGTGGCGGACCTGGCCTGGCTCGAGTTCGAGAAGCCCGATCTGGGCGGGGCCGAGGTGTTCGCCCGGGATTTCGGGTTTTCGGTGGCGGCCCGCACTCCGGACAGCCTCTGGCTGCGCGGCACCTTCGCCGGCCCGCCCTGCATGGTGATCCGCAGGGGCCGTACGTCCCGCTTCATCGGCCCGGCGTTCCGTGCGGTCGAGCGGGCCGACCTGGACCGGCTGGCCCGCGCCACCGGCTCCGCCGTACGCGACCTGGACGTACCCGGCGGCGGGAGGGCGGTCGACCTGCTCGATCCCTCCGGCTTCCCGGTGCGGGTGGTGCACTGTGCCGGGCAGCTGCCCGCGCTGCCCGAGCAGCGGCCGCTCACCCTGAACACCGGTACCGAACACCGTCGTACGAATGCCGCGCAGCGCCCGCCGCGAGAGCCGTCCCGAATCCAGCGCCTGGGACATGTGGTGCTGGAGCGCGGTCCGGTTCTGTCAGCGGGCCGCGCGACACGATCGTGCGGCCGTCGCACGTGAAGTTCCTCGACTACGAGGTCGAACTCGGCCTGGTCATGGGTGCACCGCTGCCCGTGGGCACCGTGGTCGAGGAGCGGGATCTGCCGTCGTAAGTCGCCGGTCTCGTCCTCACCAACGACATCAGCGCCCGTGACGTACAGCTGACGGTGATGATGTAGCCCGCAGCACCGCGGCTGCTACAGGGCGCGCCCGCCGACCAGGTGGTCAACCCCGCCGCCGTCGACAACCCGGACCTCATTGAGTACTTCGCCCGCCTGGGGGCCAGGCGCCGACGCCCCGACCGATGACCCGGCCTCCGTTGCGGGCCCGCGTCATGCCTGACGACGGGCCCCCGGCCCCGGCCGGGCGGTGACATCCGCCGGGGTCAGCGCGGTGTGCTCGGCCGAGCACTCGACGACGACGCGCACCGGGGCACCGCACTCGGTATGGCGAATGTCCAGCAGGGCGCCCTCCGGGGCGGCGGCATACGTCTCGCCCCACTGCCGCAGCGCGATCAGGACGGGCCACAGGTCCCAGCCTTTACGGGTCACGTGGTACTCGTTGCGGGAGCGACTGCCCGGCTCCCGGTAGGGCACGGTCTCCAGGATGCCGGCCGAGGTCAGCTTCCGGAGCCGGTCGCTCAGGACCGCCTCCGACAGGCCGATATGGCGGTGGAAGTCGTCGAAGCGGCGGACTCCGTTGACGGCGTCCCTAAGGATCAGCAGCGTCCACTTCTCGCCGACCAGATCGAGCGTGCGCTGGACGGAGCAGTTCTCCGTGCTCACCTCAAGCCAGTTCATGCCCTCATGGTACGGAGTCTGGCTTCGTCATTGACAGTCAGAGCAAGCGAGAGCTAGCTTCGGCTTTCGAAGGCAGAGAGGGAGGCGCCAGAGCGTGGGACGGATCCGTACGTACGAGTGGGAAGATCCGGCGATCTCGGCAGCGGCCGCCGGACGGGTCCCCGGCATGGACTTCCTACGCGACATCCAGGCGGGGCGTCTGCCCGGTCCGCCCATCACCGCCACCCTGGACATCGCACTCGACGAGGTCGAGCCCGGCAGAGTGGTGTTCTCACTGGCCCCGGGCGAGGAGCACTACAACCCGATCGGCAGCGTGCACGGCGGCGTCTACGCCACCCTCCTCGACTCCGCGGCAGGCTGCGCCGTCCATTCCACGCTGCCCGAGGGCATGGCGTACACGTCGCTCGACCTGACCGTGAAGTTCCTGCGCCGGATCACGGTGGACACGGGGAGGGTGCGCGCCATCGGCACGGTCGTCCACAGGGGCCGCCAAACCGCCCTCGCCGAGGCGAAGTTGGTCGACGCGACGGACCGCCTGCTGGCTCACGCCACCAGCAGCTGCATGCTTTTCCCGGTACCCCCCTCGTAGCCGGTCCCAGCACGGGTCACTCCTCGGCCGTTACCGGCCAGGACCTGGAAGACCTGATCGACGGCCTGGTCCATCACACCTGGCCCACGGGCCGGCACACCGACGACATCGCGGTGCTTCTCCTGCGCGCCACCTGCACACAGCCGTGAGCCAGAGCTGCGGCACGTGCCCTCACGCCGGTCGAGCGGCTCATTCCGGGAGAACGGGTGACCAAGGTGCCGGCGACGCCGTACGCGGCCCGGCGAAGAAGCCGTCACGGTGACAGTACCCGTGACCTCGCCCGCAGTGATCATGTGTTCGCCGACCATGGCGGCGTCGAAGCCGGCGTCCTCGGCCTCACGGGCCCAGCGCACGGCGGCGGGCAGGTCGGCCCGGCCGCCGGTCAGCGCTCAGAGGGGTAGGCATGTCGGGTGTCCTTCGCCGCCAAGGGTTACCGGTGAGCCGTACGGGATGGACAGTTGCTCAGGTGCCGACACCGCCACCCCGAGCAGCAACGTCATATCATTTGAGTCCGAATGATCCAAGAGGTGTGCGGCCATGTGGTGCGGTGGGTGGACGTAACGCGGCCCGTGCAGAAGCAAATCCTCAGTCGGTGTAGCAGGCATCTACGGCGGTTCGCCGATGCTTCTCTGTGCTCCTGTGCGCCCCCTCGAAAAAGGGATTCCGGGAGGCCTCAACGGGTTGGACTGGGCAGGACATGACTCAGGTGTCCAGCCGGTGGGACATTCACCGATTTCCCCGGTTCGAATGAGGAAGGTGGCATTCCATGAGCGGTGCCGAACCCAAAGCAGAGCGAATATGGTCCGTGGGTACTGCGCCAGGCATATTCCCAATCGTCGGTCACGGTATCACCCTGTTCCGTCGCCCGTTGGACTTTCTGAATTCCCTGCCCGTGTACGGGGATCTGGTCGAGATACGCCTCGGCCCGCAGCGCGCGTGGCTGGCCTGCCACCCCGAGCTGGTCCACCGGATCCTCATGGACCCGCGTACCTTCGACAAGGGCGGGCCGCAGTACGACCGGCTCCGGCCGCTGATGGGAAACGGCCTGGTCACCTGCGGTCATGAAGAACATCGACGGCAGCGCAGGCTCATCCGGCCCACCTTCCACCCGTCCCGCATCGCCGACTACACGCGGGTGATGGGGGAGGAGGCCGAGTCGGTGTTCCGTGCGTGGCGGCCGGGGGAGAAGGTCGATGTCAGCGCGGCGATGCTGGCGCTGACCACCCGCGTGACCAGTCGGGTCCTGCTCTCCGACGCACTCGACGCCGCGACCGTCGCCGAGGTACGGGACTGCCTCGCGGCCCTCGTCCGGGGCCTGTTCATCCGCACGGTCGTACCGCTCGGCCCACTGTTCCGTATTCCCACGCCCGCGAACCGCCGCTACCGGCAGGCCTTCGACCGCCTGCACGCGATCATCGACGCGGCCATCGACCGGCGCCGGCAGGGCTCGCCCCGCGACGATCTGCTGGGCACCCTGCTGAACGCCGAGGCGGACCACGGCGGAGACGGTGCGGCGGCTGCGGTCAGCGGGCAGGAAATCCATGACCAGCTGATCACGCTCCTGCTCACCGGAGTCGAGAGCACGGCGATGTGCCTGGGCTCCGTCTTCAGCCTGCTGCCCCGTCACCCGGAGGTCGAGCGCCGGCTGCACTCCGAGGTCGACGCGGTGCTCGCCCACGCAGGGCGGCCGGGCCTCGAGGAACTGCCGCGCCTGGTCTACACCCGCAGCGTGGTCACCGAGACCCTGCGCGCGTATCCGCCCGGCTGGCTCTTCACCAGGGTCACCACCAGGGAGACGGACCTCGCCGGAATCCGGCTCCCGAAGGGAGCCACCGTCCTGTACAGCCCCTATCTTCTGCACCACGATCCCGCGTCGTTCCCCGACCCCGACCGATTTCTCCCCGATCGCTGGCTTCCGGAGCAGGTCACGGCCGTACCGCACGGTGCGCTGCTGCCTTTCGCGGCGGGCAGCCGCAAATGCGTCGGGGACACGTTCGCCATGGCGGAGGCCACGCTGGCCGTCGCGACGATCGCCAGTCGCTGGCGCCTGCGTCCGCTCCCCGGGCATGTCGAGCAGCCGCGTCCAGCGGCGACCCTCGGACCGAGGTCGTTGGTGATGATCTGCGAACCCCGCTCATGTACGGGGTCCGGGGAAGCCCCGGCACAGGTTTCACGGACCGCGGGCAAAGGCCGTCCGCACCCCGCGCAATCATCTCCTCCGCCCCGGCCGGAAGGCCCGTGTACTGCGCGCGAAATGTTGTCGCGGTCCGAGCAGATGTCCCTCACAACCGGAATGACACAGACACCTCGGCCACGGGGCCGGCGAAGGGAAGGCGACAAAGGTGACCATGACGCATGAGGGTCTCCCGCCCGCATCGCACAACGGAATTCATGTCGGAAGTCTGAAGGAACAGATCCAGGCCGAGCTCTACATGCCCTTCCCCTTCCTGAGTAATCCCCATGAACCCGAGGCCCTGGCCGGTGTGGAGAATTGGTTACGCAAATGCGGGCTGACGGACGACCCCGCGGTGGCGGCGATGATCGCCTACACCCGCCCCGCCCAACTCGCCTCCTACACCAGCCCCACGGTGAACGCCGACATCCTCCGGATCGTGGCCAACCAGATCGCCTACCAGTTCGTCTTCGACGACCGCGCCGAGGACGTCGGCCGACGGTCGCCGAGCCGACTGCTGCCCATGCTGAGCGAGAGCATCGCCGTCCTGCGCGACGACCGACCGCCCAGCACCCTCCTTGGAGCCGCCCTCGCAGATCTCCACCGGCAGGTCAGGGAACACTGCACCCCCGCACAGTCCGCTCGATGGGCCTGGTACAGCCGCGAGTATGTGCACGGCCTGTTGTACGAGGCGGTGGCCCAGACCGACCCGCTCCGGCTGGGGATCCGGCTGTGCGGTTCGATACGGTCGCTCACCGCGGGCGTCGAGCCCTTCCACCCGCTGTGCGAGGCGGCACAGCCTCACGAACTGACGCCCGCGGAGCTCGGTCACCCCGCCATGCGGCGTCTGCGGCGGCTGTCGGCCGACGCGGCCGTGTGGATACCCGACCTGTTCTCCGCGGTGAAGGAGCAACGGGCGGGCGGAGTGATCAATCTGGCTCTCGCCTACCGCCATGACCACCGCTGCTCCCTGCCGGAGGCCGTCACTCTCGCGACCAGGCGGATCAACGACACCATCCGGGAGTTCGAGCGGCTCGCCGGAGAGACACTGCCGGAGCTGAGCCCCGCCGGCCGGGGCTATGTGGAATGCATGGCCGGCTGGATCCGAGGCTGCTACTACTGGTCCCTCGGTGTGCCGCGCTACGCGGACACCGCGACCGTGCCCGCCGGCCAATGACGAACGGCTGGGCTCCCCGAAGGAGCCCAGCTCAGCCGCGTTACCCGAGGTGCTGACGGGCAAACCGGCGCCGTGAACGATTCACTCTTTCCATATGCGCTGACCTCCCAAAGCCTCTACCGGGCGGCCACCGGGGCGTACGCTCGACGCTGTCTTCCAGGAGCTGACAGCAGGAAGCGACAGGGGCACATGGCGGACGGAACACGGCAACCGGTCACCGGGCGCCGGGCGTTGCTCGAGCGCCATCGGGAACTCGAGGCGGTCGACTCGGCATTGTCGGACCTTCACGACGCCGTGGACGGCGTCGCGCGAGCGCGGCAGGGCGGGCTGCTCGCCTTCACCGGTTCGGGGGGATTCGGGAAGACGACACTCCTCGGGGAAGTGCGTACCCGCGCCACGGCGCAGGGGTTCACGGTGCTCTCGGGCAGGGGCGGCGAGAAGGAACAGGGCCTGGCGTTCCGCGTGGTGCGCCAGCTCGTGCAGCCGGTCCTGGCAGCGATGGACGAGGCGGAACGCCGGGAGGTGCTGGGGAGTTGGTACGACATCGTCGCCGCCGCCCTGGGACTGGAGGCGGAGGACACTGCCCGAGTGCCGGATCCGACCGGGGTGCGCGACGGCCTGGACTGGGTCATGACCCGGCTGACGGTGATCAAGGCTCCGGTCGTCCTGCTCCTGGACGACATGCACTGGGCCGATGAGGAGTCCCTGAGCTGGCTCGCCTCCTTCGCGCCACGGGCGGAAGGCCTTCCGCTGCTCATCGTCGTCGCCTACCGGCCCGACGAACTGCCGCCCGAGGCGACCGCCTTCCGCTCGCTGGCCGAACGTCACGGAAACCGTCCCTACGCACTGGCGCCGCTCACCGCCGAGGGCGTGGCGCGGATCGTGCGGGACGAAGTCGGTGAGGGAGCCGAGGACGATTTCTGCGACGAATGCTGGGCGATCACCGGCGGAAGCCCGTTCGAGACGGTCGAGCTCGCCATCCGGCTCCGGGAACGGCAAGTACGGGGCACCCAGGGCGAGTTGCCCGTGGTGCGAGACCTCGCCTCGGCGGTCAAGGGTGCCGGAATGATCGAGAGCCTGCAGCGCCTCGGCGGCCCCACCGTCCGGTTCGCCTGGGCCGCTGCCGTACTGGGATCCCCCATCTCGCCGGAACTCGCCGCCACCATCGCGGTGCTCGGCAGCGAGCAGGCCGCCGAGGCGGCCGAGAAGTTACGTGCCGCCCGCATCCTGGCCGACGGCCCCGGCCCCGGGGGCGGCCTGGAGTTCGTTCATCCCCTGATCGCCACGGCCGTCTACCGGGCCATCCCCTCCGGCCTGCGGGTGGGGATGCACAACGCCGCCGCTGAGGCCGTCCGCGCGGCGGGACTCGGAGCCACCGCGGCGGCCCGGCATCTGCTGGAGGTCCCCTGCGAGGGCAACGCCGAAGCGGTCCAGTGCCTGCGGGAGGCCGCACGTGAGTACCTCCGTGCCGGAGCTCCGGAGGCCGCACGGCGTGTGCTGACCCGGGCACTGCGGGAGCCACCCGCTCGGGAGGAGCGCGCGGCGATTCTCTACGAACTCGCAGGCTCGACGTTTCTGATCGAGCCCACGGCGACCGTCGGCCATCTGCGGGCGGCGCTGACGGAACCCGTGAACGACGACGAGCTGCGCGCCCGTATCGTCTACCGGCTGACCCAGGCACTGGCCCACACCGATCGAGTGGCCGAGGCCGCGACCGTGGCCGAGAACGAGGCGCGGCAGGCCACCAATCCGCGTACGCGGCTGCGTATGCAGGCCGACCATTTCCAATGGAGCCAGTGCCGGGCCGACGAACCGGACTCGCCGGCCCGTTCGCGCAGGCTGGCACGGCTGGCCGAACGCCTGACCGGTCGCGGTCCGGGGGAGCGTTACATCCTCGGGCTGAGGGCCTGGGACGCCCTGCTGCGCGGCGAATCGCGCAGAACGGTCCTCACATACGCCGAGGAGGCGCTGCGCGGCGGACTGAGCTGGACCGACGAGAACCGGGGCTTCGAGGTGCCGGTCTCCGTCGCCCTGACGTTCATGTACTGCGACCAGCCACGACGGGCCGAAGAGCTGTTCACCCGGGGCATCGCGGAATGCGAGGCGAAGGGCTGGCGCGGCTCCCATCTGGCTCTCGGTCAGACCCTCTTCGGCTACATCCGCCACCGCCGCGGCTGTCTGGCCGAGGCGGAGGAACTGGTACGGGAGGGCCTGCGCATCGCCGTCCGGGTGGAGGGGGCGGTGCCCGCCCAGTTGTTCGCCATCGGCATCCTCATCCAGATCCTGCTGGCCCGGGGACGGACCGCCGACGCGCGCCGGCTCGCCGACTCCTACCACTACGGGGAGATCGTCCCCAATGCCGTCGTCTACCCCGATCCCCGCACGGTGTACGCCGAACTGCTTCTGGCGGAGGGGCGACACGAGGAGGCGGAGGAACTGCTGTCCGCCGTCGGGGAGTGGCTGGAGTCACGGGCCTGGCGCAATCCTGCGTGGTGTCCCTGGCGCCTGGACCTGGCGTCCGCCGTCGCTCCCAAGGCTCCAGAGCGGGCGGTCCGCCTGGCCCGGGACGCCGTCAAGCTGGCACGGGACTTCGGCGCGGCCTCCGCGATCGGCCGGGCGCTGCACGTCGAGGCCGAGATGACCGGCGGACCGGCCGCGCTGGACCTCCACGCGGAGGCCGTCGGGCATCTGGAGCGTTCACCGGCCTCGTACGAGCTGGCCGAGGCCCTGGTCGGCCATGGCGCCGCGCTGTTCCGCAACGGCCGGCTGCAGGAGGCCGCCGACCGGCTCTACCGGGGCCTGGAGGGCGCCGTCCACTGCGGTGCGGAGGCCCTGGCCTCCCGAGCCAGGGAAGAACTGTCCGCGGCGGGGCTGCGGCCCCTGCCCCTGCGCTACGCGCAGACGGACACGCTCACGGCTCATGAGCGCAAAGCCGCCGAAATGACGGCCCAGGGCCATCCCGAGGCGGTGGTCGCGAAGGATCTGTGTCTCACCGAGCAGGGCGTCAGGCAGCTGCTGTGCTCCGTCTACCGGAAGATCGGAACCGATGCCACCGGCCTCGCGAGCGCCCTGGAGACCTTTCCCCGCCCCCGATCGTGACCGCCGGAGGGAGTTCACCCCACGAGCACGTCCGCCCACCAGCTGGTGCCCCCGGAGTGCTCGCGTACACCGGACCGGGCCGCCAGCGTGGTGACGATGTCGATGCCCCGGCCGTGCTCGTCCGGGTCGACTTCTCGGGCCGGCAGCCCGGCCGTAGCCGCAGCCCCCATGTCGGTCACATCGACGTGTACGGCCCTGCAACCGTCCACCAGGACGCGCGAAAGCCGCAGTGTTGCCGGGGGCAGGGCATGGACGACCGCATTGGTGATCAGCTCCGAGACCACCAGGAGCACGTCGTCGGCGCCGTCGGGGGGCAGGTCCCAGGTGCCGAGAACCGCGGTCACGCGTCGCCGTACGGCCGGGACGGCCTTGGGGGCGTGCGGCAGCGGAAAGACGTATTCGACTTCCGCGCCGGGCGCGGCGTTGAGCTGCGCTACAGTCATATGCCCTCCTCCAACAGTCCCCGCTTCCGGCCGCAGGCCGGGCGTTATGGCACGCTAAGGAGGGATCCGCGGGCGGTCAATGAACATGGGTCGGCATTACCGAACGGAAGTCTGAAATCAGGGCGAAATCGGACTAGGATCGCATCATGGCCGGCCCAGTCCAGTCCATAGAACGGGCGGCGGCGATCCTGCGTCTGCTCGCCGGCGGTCCGCGTCGGCTGGGCCTCGGCGAGGTGGCGTCGTCGCTCGGGCTCGCCAAGGGCACCGCCCACGGCATTCTCCGCACCCTGCAACACGTGGACTTCGTCGAGCAGGACGCCGCGACCGGAAAGTACCAGCTCGGGGCGGCGCTGCTGCACCTCGGCACCAGCTACCTCGACGTCAATGAGCTGCGGTCGCGCTCCATCAACTGGGCCGACGCCCTGGCCGCCCGCAGCGGGGAGGCCGTCCGCCTGGGCACGCCCCTGGAGGGCAAGGTGCTCGTGGTCCACCACGTCTTCCGGCCGGACGACACCCTTCAGACCCTGGACGTGGGCACGCTGCTGCCGCTGCACGCCTCCTCGCTCGGCAAGGTCCTGCTCGCCTTCGGGGCCGAGCCGGTCGAACCCCTGGTCGCGGCCGGACTGGAGGCGTACACCCGGCACACCCTGGTCCTCCCGGACGACCTCAACCGGACGCTCGCCGAGATCCGCGAACTCGGGTGGGGCGCCGAGGTACAGGAAATGAGCATGGGCGAGGCCGGCATCGCCGCGCCGATCCGGGGGTCGGGCGGCCTCGTCGTGGGCGCGATCGGCGTATCCGGCCCGGTCGAGCGGATCTGCGACTCCAAGGGGCAGCCCCAACCGGCCCTGATCACCCTGCTGCGGGAGGCTGCACGGGCGATCTCCAGAGACCTGGGCGCGGCCCGCTGGTAGGTACCGGCGCCCCCGCGACGCATCGGAAGGCAGGCCCGATCATGGTTGAACGGTATGTGATGTCCATCGACCAGGGCACCACCTCCACACGATGCATCCTGTTCGACCACCGCGGGCGGCTGGTGTCGGTCGCCCAGCGGGAGCATCAGCAGTACTTCCCCCGGCCCGGCTGGGTCGAGCACGACGCCGTCGAGATCTGGCGCAACCTCCAGCGCATCGTGCCCGAGGCAGTGGCGAACGGCGGCATGGACGCCCGGCAGATCGCCGCCATCGGGATCGCCAACCAGAGGGAGACGACGGTGCTCTGGGACCGGCGGACCGGCCTTCCGCTGGGCAGGGCGATCGTCTGGCAGGACACCCGTACCGCTCCGCTCGTCGAGGACCTGAGGAAACAGCCCGGGGACGAGTTCTTCCTCGACCGCTGCTGCCTTCCCCCCTCGACCTACTTCTCGGCGCCCCGTATCCGATGGCTGTTCGACCACGTGGACGGGCTGGAGCAGCGCGCCCAGGACGGCGAGGTGCTGTTCGGCACGATCGAGAGCTGGCTGATCTGGAATCTCACCGGCGGTACGGACGGCGGCCTGCACATCACCGACGCCACCAACGCCAGCCGCACCATGCTCATCAACATCCGCACGCTGACCTGGGACGAAGACTTGTTGGAGTTCTTCGGGGTCCCGCACTCGATGCTGCCCGAGATCCGGCCCTCCGCCGAGACCTACGCCGAGGCCCGGTCGGTCCTCCCGGGCGTCCGCATCACGGCCGCCCTCGGCGACCAGCAGGCCGCCCTGTTCGGCCAGACCTGCTTCTCGCCGGGCGAAGCGAAGTGCACCTACGGGACCGGCAGCTTCCTGGTGATGAACACCGGCACCGACCTCGTACGGTCCCGCCACGGACTCCTCACCACCGTGGCGTACAAGATCGCGGGCCAGCCCACGGTCTACGGTCTGGAAGGCCCGATCGCCGTCACCGGCTCGCTGGTCCAGTGGTTCCGCGACCGTCTGGGACTGATCAGCAGCGCACCCGAGATCGAGACCCTGGCACGCACCGTCGAGGACAACGGCGGCTGCTACATCGTCCCGGCGTTCTCCGGACTGTTCGCACCCCACTGGCGCAGCGACGCCCGCGGAGTCATCGTCGGCCTCACCTCCTACATCACCAAGGGCCACCTGGCACGAGCCGTCCTGGAGGCCACCGGCTGGCAGACCCGTGAGGTCGTCGACGCCATGAACGCCGACTCCGCGCTCGCCATGAAGCAGCTCAAGGTGGACGGCGGCATGACCTCCAACAACCTGCTCATGCAGTTCCTGGCCGATGTGCTCGACGTCCCCGTGGTGCGTCCCCTGGTCGCCGAGACCGTCTCGCTCGGCGCGGCCTACGCCGCCGGCCTCGCCGCCGGGTTCTGGCCCGATCTGGAGGTTCTGCGCCGCAACTGGCACCGGGCGGCCCAGTGGCTGCCGGACATGGACCCCGAGCGTCGGGAGTGGGAGTACCTCTGCTGGCGGCGAGCCGTCGAGCGGTCCCTGGGGTGGATCCAGCCGCCGAAACCTTCCTGACGTGGCTCGTCGCCGCGGGTCAGGACGGCGCGCCCGCCCCCGCCGCCGCCACCAGGTCGGGCTGCAGCCGGCGCGCGGCTTTGAGGTGGTCAGCGGTCCAGATGATGCGTACGGCGGTGGCCGTCGCCTGCCCGTGGTCGTCGCCCAGATCCTGGCGGACGCCCTCGACCAGGCGTGCCTCGGCGGCGGGATTGCGCGACAGGGGATCCGGGACAGAGGTGTGCCGGGCCAGGGCGACGGCCAGATCCCGGTACCAGTCCGACACCCGGCCCGCGGCCCCCAGCAGTACGAGACGGGCGTCGTCCCGGCCCGCATCCGCGTCCGGTCGGCCTTCGGTCCGGCCCGCATCGGAGCGCTGTCGCCCGTCGTCGCGGTACCACAGTCCCAGTACGGCATCCGCGGCGAGCCGCAGCCCGACGACGCCCGTGACAAGGGTGGTCATGTTCGCCAGGGGTACGGGCTTCGGGCCGCGTTCGGCGAGGTAGCTGCGGAAGGCGTCGTCGAGTCTGCGGGCGGCGGCCGCGGCCTCGCGGCGTTCCTGCACCGGAGCCTCGGCCGGTGCGGGGTCGGTGCCGGAGCGGCCGACGGCGTACTCCACCGCGCCGGCCAGATAGCGGGCGCTGTCCGTGTATGCCTCGGCGAGAGCCCGGTCGACGGCGGACGCGGCGCCGCGCGGCCAGAACAGCAGGCCCACCAGCACGCTCACCGCGCAGCCGAGGGAGATGTCCTGGAGCCGTAGCAGCGCAATGTGCCAGTTGGGTTGGTGCCCGATGTTGAACAGGATCACCAGGGTGATCGTGAAGGCTGCCTGGCCGGCCGCGAACGAGATGGCGGTGGGGGCGATGCCGGCCAGCAGCACGGCCGACGGCAGCAGGAACCACAGCAGGGTGCCGTGGTGGCCGATGAGGTGAAGCAGTCCTGCCCCGATGAGTGAGCCCGCGATCGTCCCGCCCAGGGCGCGCAGCGCCTTCTGACCGGTGTTGAGCGCGTTGGAGCGCAGCACGGACAGGGTTCCCAGGAGCACCCAGAAGGAGTGCTGAACGCTCGTCGCGTGGGCGAGAGCGACCGCGATGCCGAGGCCGAGGGCGCCCCGGATGCTGTTGTGCAGCCAGACGGAATGCGACTGAAGGTGGGCGGCTGCCCGCGCGCGGGGAGCCCCCAGCGGTGCGGTCGGAGCGACGGGATCGCGTCCCGCCGGTGTGGTGAATCCAGTTAAGGGCGGCCGCGCGG
>NZ_JBEOZU010000061.1:0-60020 GCF_040298185.1 Streptomyces sp. NPDC001634
GGGGCGGCGTTGGGGGGGGGGTGCGAGCATGTTGTATAAACCCGGGGCGTGGGGGGGGGGGGGGGGTTGTGTCTCGGGCGTAACCTCTTATACGCCTCGCCCCCCCCACAGCAGGTGATTTGGGGGCGCCCGCCCGGCCGGGGCCACGGGCGCCGCGCGGGGTCAGGAACCGCGCGGACCCGGTGCCCCGGGGTCTTTCGGTGACGGCGCTCAGGTGCTGCGCCGGGTCACGAACTCGGCCAGGGCCAGCAGGCCGCCCGCCGCCTCCGGATCGGGGACCGCCCGGGACAGTTCCTCCATTGCGCGGGCCATCCGGTCGGCCGCCTGCACCTGCGCCCACTCACGTCCCCCCGCCTGCTCGACGGCGAGAACCGTGCGCTCCAGCTCCCCTTCCCGGTACGGACCTTGGTACAACTCGGCCAGGTCCGCGGCGGTCGGGGTGCCGGAGGCGAGCGCGGCGACCACCGGCAGCGACTTCTTGCGGGCCATGAGGTCCGCCCCGGCCGGTTTCCCGGTCCGGCCCGGGTCCCCCCAGATCCCGATCACGTCGTCGATGAGCTGGAAGGCGAGCCCGGCCTGGCGGCCGAACGCGTCCAGCGCCTCTACGTCCGAGTCGTCCGCTCCCGCGTACAGCGCGCCGAGCGCGCAGGCGCAGCCGAGCAGTGCGCCCGTCTTCGCCTCCGCCATGGCGAGCACCTCGTCGAGGGTGACCTCATGGGGGCCGCGCCGCTCCATGGCCGTGTCCGCGTGCTGCCCGGCGCACAGCTCGACGACGCAGCCCGCGAGCCGGGCGGCGGCCGCCCCCGACGCCGGGTGCGGGTCCTCGGCGAGCAGCCGCTGGGCCAGCGCCTGCAGGGCGTCCCCCGCGAGGATCGCGTCGGCGTCGCCGAACACGGTCCAGGCGGTGGGACGGTGCCTGCGGGTGGTGTCCCGGTCCATCACGTCGTCGTGCAGCAGTGTGAAGTTGTGGACGAGTTCCACGGCCGCGGCGGCCCGTACGGCTGCCGAAGGCCGTCCGCCGAGCGCGCGTGCCGCGGTCAGGACGAGCGCGGGCCGTATCGCCTTGCCCGCGTTGCCGGCCGCCGGAGTGCCGTCCGCGTGCTCCCAGCCGAAGTGGTAGAGCGCGATCCGGCGCATCGAGCCGGGCAGCGAGTCGATGGCCCGGCGCAGCTCCGGGTCGACCGAGGCCCGGGTCTTGTCCAGGATCGCCGCCGCTTCGTGCCCTTCGAACGGTCCCTCCGGGCCCCGGGGCGGATCGTGCCGTCCTACGGGGGTGACGGGGCTCCGCTCCTCGAGGGCCGGGCCCTGCCTCGGTTCCGTCATGAACTCACCCATCGGACCACCTCGGAGAGTCTGCGGACGATGGTGCTTCCGCCGCCGCTGGGGACATATCCCGAGGGTGTACCCGCCCTGCCGGGCGGGAACACGGCGCGCCGCTTGCGCAGGGAACCGGAAGCGTCACCTCCAGCGGCCGATCTCGACGTTCTCCAGGACCCCCAGCGCGTCCGGCACCAGAACGGCGGCCGAGTGGTAGCTCGTCACCAGATAGCTGATGATCGCCTGTTCGTTGATGCCCATGAAGCGCACCGACAGGCTGGGCTCGATCTCGTCGGGGATGCCGGACTGCCTGAGCCCTACGACACCCTGATCCTCCTCGCCGGTACGCATGGCGATGATCGAACTCGTACGGGCCTCGGTGACCGGGATCTTGTTGCACGGGAAGATCGGCACTCCCCGCCAGGTGGGGATGCGGTTGCCGGCGATGTCGATGGTCTCCGGGACGAGCCCGCGCTTGTTGAGTTCACGGCCGAACGCGGAGATCGCGCGCGGGTGGGCGAGGAACAGCTTGGTGCCGCGCCGCCGGCTGAGCAGCTCGTCCATGTCGTCGGGGCTCGGTACGCCGTCGTGCGGCTGCAGCCGCTGGTCGAACTCGCAGTTGTGGAGCAGGCCGAAGTCGCGGTTGTTGATGAGTTCGTGCTCCTGGCGCTCCTTCAGCGCCTCGACGGTGAGCCGCAGCTGGTGCTCGGTCTGGTTCATCGGCTGGTTGTAGAGGTCGGCCACACGCGTGTGGATGCGCAGCACGGTCTGGGCGATGCTCAGCTCGTACTCGCGCGGCGCGGCCTCGTAGTCGACGAAGGTGTGCGGAATGTCCGGCTCACCGCTGTGGCCCGCGGCGAGGTCGATCTCCTTCTCACCGAACTTGTTGGTGCGCTGCGCGGGGATCGAGCGCTGCTGCTGCAGATGGTCGCGCAGGGACCCGGCCCGCTCCGCGACCTGTTCGACGTCCCGGCGGGGCAGGGCGAGCACCGTGCAGGCGGTGACCGCGCGGGCCGTGTACTCCCAGATGGCGTCCGGGTCGAGCAGTGCCTGGTCGCCGAAGTAGGCGCCGTCGGCGAGGACGCCGAGCACCGCGTCGTCCCCGTAGGGACCCGTGCCGATCTTCTCGACCTTGCCGTGCGCGAGCAGATAGACCTCATCGGCCTGGCTGCCGAACTCGGCGAGCACGTCCCCTGGTGCGAATCTCCGCTGCTGGCAGCGCTGGGCGAGCTCGCCCAGCACGTCCAGGTCGTCGTAGGTGCGCAGGGCGGGCAGCTCGCCCAGCTCCGCGGGGATGACCGTGACCTGGTCGCCGGTCTTCACAAAGGTCACGCGGCCGTCGCCCACGGAGTAGGTGAGGCGGCGGTTCACCCGGTACGTACCGCCCTGCACGTTCACCCACGGCAGCATGCGCAGCAGCCAACGTGAGCTGATCTCCTGCATCTGGGGTGCGGACTTGGTGGTGGTGGCCAGGTTCCGTGCGGCCTCGGTACCGAGACTCTGCTGCGGCTTGCTCTCGTCCGCGCGGACCTCTTCGCCTACCGACATTGAAATTGCCCTCCCGATCATGCATTGATCTGCAAGGAAGAGCTTTCCATCACAGAGCGTGTCGGTGCTATTACCCGAAAGAGCGGGAATGGATCACTACCGTTTTGGGCACAGTGGTGCGCTTTGTCGAGGGGTGGGGAGCAGGTCGGACTGGTGTCCGACAATGACGGGGTGACCAGTCCCGATGTGCCGCACCCCGAAGCACCCGACCCGGCCGTACTGCACCCGCGGCTGCCGTCGCCGCTGCAGGAGGTCGTGGACGAGCGCTTCGCGCGGCACGGCGTCCGGCTGCTGCTCAAGCGGGACGATCTGATCCATCCGGACCTGGTCGGCAACAAGTGGCGCAAGCTCGTCCCGAATCTGCGGGCCGCGGCCGGCCGGTCCCTGCTCACCTTCGGCGGCGCGTACTCCAACCATCTGCGGGCGACGGCCGCGGCGGGCCGGCTGCTGGGTCTGGACACGATCGGCGTGGTCCGCGGCGAGGAGCTGGCCGCCCGGCCGCTCAACCCCTCCCTGGCCCGGTGCGCCGCCGACGGCATGCGGCTGCACTTCGTCGACAGGTCGACGTATCGCCGCAAGACGGAGCCGGAGACCCTGGCGGGCATTCTGCGCGCGGCGGACGCCGAGGAGGCGTACGTGGTGCCGGAGGGCGGCAGCAACTCGCTCGCCGTACGCGGCTGCCGGGCGCTCGGTGAGGAGCTGCGCGGCCGGGCGGACGTGGTCGCCCTGGCCTGCGGCACCGGTGGCACGCTGGCCGGCCTGGCCGCGGGTCTGGCCCCGGACCAGCGGGCCCTGGGCGTCCCGGTCCTGAAGGGCGACTTCCTGGCCGCCGACACGGCCGCCCTCCAGACCCGGGCCTTCGGCGGCCGTCGTGGCACCTGGACGCTGGACACCCGCTTCCACTTCGGCGGTTACGCCCGCACGACACCGGAACTGGAGGCCTTCGCCGACGACTTCGCGTCCCGCCACGCCCTCCCGGTGGAACGTCTCTATGTCGCCAAGCTGCTGTACGGACTTGTCGCCCTCACGGAGGAAGGCGCATTCCCGCGGGGGACGACGCTGGCCGCGGTGATCACCGGGAGGCCGGCCCGGTAGAGCCCTCGGATGCGGCCTCCGGAACGGCTCAGGCCGCCTCCCGGTAGGCCGCCGCCTCCTCCAGGTCCAGCCGTCTCAGCAGCGTGCGGAGCATCTCGTCGTCGATGTAGCGGTGATTGCGCAGTTTCACGAAGACCGCGCGTTCCGCGCCGATCATCTCGCGGGACAGCCGTCGGTAGGTGTCGTCGACCGTTTCGCCGGTCACCGGGTTCACCGAGCCCAGCCGCTCCCAGACGGCGTTGCGGCGGCGCTCCAGGACCGTGCGGAGGCGGTCGGCCAGCGGGGGCGGCAGGGCGTTGCGCTCGTCGTCGAGGAGTTCGTCGAGGCGCCGCTCGGCGGCCCGGGACGCCTGCGCCTGGGCGTTCGCCTCCGCCAGGGTCTCCGCCTGGGGGTCGCGCCCCGGCAGGCGCATCAGCCGGATCAGCGGGGGCAGGGTCAGTCCCTGCACCACGAGCGTGCCGATCACCGTGGTGAAGGTCAGGAAGAGGATCAGGTTGCGGCCGGGGAACGGCCCCCCGCCGTGCACGGTCTTCGGGATCGAGAACGCGATCGCGAGCGAGACCACGCCCCGCATCCCCGCCCAGCCGATGATGAACGGCCCCTTCCATGTGGGGTTGTCCTCGCGCTCCCGGATGCGCGAGAAGACCAGTCGCGGCAGGAAGGCCGCCGGGTACACCCACACGAACCGTGACGCGACGACCACCAGGAACACGGCCACCGCGCACCAGGCCGCGCGCGTGCCCTCGTACTCCCCGAGCCCCTTCAGGACGACGGGCAGCTGCAGTCCGATGAGCGCGAAGACCGTCGCCTCCAGGAGGAACGCGACCATCCTCCACACCGCCTCCTCCTGGAGCCGGGTCGCGAAGTCGACCTGCCAGTTGTGGTGGCCGAGGTAGAGGGCGACGACGACCACGGCGAGCACCCCGGAGGCGTGCACCCACTCCGCGGCCCCGTACGCGACGAACGGGATCAGCAGGGAGAGCGTGTTCTGCAGCAGCGCCTCCTTCAGGTGCGTGCGCAGCCAGTGGATCGGCACCATCAGCACCAGACCGACCGCGACACCGCCGACCGCCGCGAGCAGGAACTCCCGCACCCCGCCCGCCCAGGTCGCCCCCTCCCCGACCGCCGCCGCGAGCGCCACCTTGTACGCGGTGATCGCGGTCGCGTCGTTCACCAGCGACTCCCCCTGCAGGATCGTGGTGATCCGCGACGGCAGCCCCACCCGCCGGGCGACCGCCGTCGCCGCGACCGCGTCCGGCGGCGCGACCACCGCGCCCAGCACCAGCGCCGCGGTCAGCGGAAGACCCGGCACGATCAGATACGCCGCCCACCCCACGACCAGCGTCGCAAAGAGCACGTACCCGACGGACAGCAGCGCCACCGGCCGCAGATGTGCCCGCAGGTCGAGGTACGAGCTGTCCGTGGCCGAGGTGTACAGCAGCGGGGGCAGCACCAGCGGCAGCACGATGTCGGGGTCGAGGGTGTACTCGGGCACCCCGGGCACGTAGGAGACCGCGAGGCCCACTGCGACCAGCAGCAGCGGCGCGGGCACCGGGGTACGGCGGGCCGCCCCGGCGACGGCGGCGCTGCCCGCGACCAGCACCAGCAGTGGCAACACGTTCATCGTCTTCCGCCCGCCCTCGTTTTCCGCGCGGCTTCCCGCGGACCCGTCGTAACCTGGCAATCATGAAACAGTGCACGCACGTCGACGCGCTGCCGCATCCCGAACCCGAGCCCCTGAGCGAGACGTGCCTCGAGTGTCTCGCAGCAGGTACGCACCCCGTGCAACTGCGGCTGTGCCTGGAGTGCGGACACGTGGGCTGCTGCGACTCCTCACCCCTGCGGCATGCGACGGCGCACCACAATGACACCGGCCACCCCGTGATGCGCACCTTTGAGCCGGGTGAGAACTGGCGCTGGTGCTTCGTCGACCACGTACTCGTGTGACTCTGGACCCGTACTCGTGTGACTCTGGATCCGGACGGTTCGACGGTCTGACGCCTGGGTACGTCAAACCGGCGCGTGCTCTTCCCAATTGGGCCCGCAGACCCCTAGCCACTGTGCGTGTCCGTAGGTTTACCATGAGTGACAGAAGGGGTCGGGGTCCCGAGGACAGAAAAGTTGAGAGCGCGATAGCGTCACCGCTGAAACACGTAGGGCGTTACCCCGGGGGGCGACCCTCGGCCCCGAAAGAGCTTGTACCACCTTGGAGGTGAGGGTGTCCCAGATCGCAGGCGAGCCCGCGACCCAGGACTTCGTGGAAGTCCGGCTTCCGGCAGCGGGTGCCTACCTGTCGGTGCTGCGCACGGCCACGGCCGGTCTCGCGGCTCGTTTGGACTTCACCCTCGACGAGATCGAGGACCTGCGCATCGCGGTCGACGAGGCCTGCGCCATCCTGCTGCAACAGGCCGTGGCCGGCTCGGTGCTCAGCTGTGTCTTCCGGCTCATCGACGACTCACTGGAGGTCACGGTCTCGGCCCCGACCACGGACGGTCACGCCCCCTCGCGCGACACCTTCGCCTGGACCGTCCTGTCGGCCCTGGCCGGCAAGGTCTCCTCCGCGGTCGCCGAGGACAAGACCGTGTCCATCAGCCTCTACAAACAGCGCGGCGCGGGACCCGGGCCGGCGTGACGAACGGGGACGGGCCGGTGCGGGACGAAGAGCGCGGCACACGGGGACTCTCCGCCGGGAACGGCGGCGGCCCGAGCGGGTCGCGGCGCATGGCAGGCGGCGTGGACGGCATTCCCGAGCAGGCCCGTCCGCACCCGGAGGACGGCGCTTCGGCGGTCGTTGCTCCCGCGCAGACGGGGTCGGCCGACACGGACGAGACGCTCGCCGTCCGGGGCGGCGGACGACGGGATCCAGAGAGTGCCACGCAGAGCACGTCCTCCGGAGGGCGGCGGGTGACGGGCGGGACGATGAGCGAGCACGAGCGAAACGCTGAGCAGAGTGTGCCGGGCGGCGCACAGCACGATCCACAGGACCGCAGTGGGGCGCGGGCCATGTTCGTCGAGCTGCGCAAGCTGAAGGAGGGCAGCCCGGAGTACGCGGAGCTGCGCAACCAGCTGGTCCGTATGCACCTTCCGCTCGTCGAGCACCTCGCGCGCCGCTTCCGCAACCGGGGCGAGCCGCTGGACGACCTGACCCAGGTCGCCACCATCGGACTGATCAAGTCGGTCGACCGCTTCGACCCGGACCGCGGCGTCGAGTTCTCCACGTACGCGACCCCGACGGTCGTCGGCGAGATCAAGCGCCACTTCCGCGACAAGGGCTGGGCGGTCCGTGTCCCGCGCCGTCTGCAGGAACTGCGCCTTGCCCTGACGACGGCCACGGCGGAGCTGTCCCAGCAGCACGGCCGCTCTCCGACGGTCCATGAGCTCGCCGAGAAGCTGGCCATCTCGGAGGAGGAGGTCCTGGAGGGGCTGGAGTCCGCCAACGCGTACTCGACACTCTCCCTGGACGTCCCCGACACGGACGACGAGTCCCCGGCGGTCGCGGACACACTCGGCGCGGAGGACGAGGCCCTGGAGGGCGTCGAATACCGGGAGTCGCTGAAGCCGCTGCTGGAGGATCTTCCTCCGCGAGAGAAGCGGATCCTGCTTCTCCGCTTCTTTGGCAACATGACCCAGTCGCAGATCGCTCAGGAGGTCGGCATCTCACAGATGCACGTCTCACGGCTGCTGGCCCGGACACTGGCCCAGCTGCGGGAGAAGTTGCTGGTCGAGGAGTGACGAAGGGCGACCGGGGTTCCGGTCGCCCTTGAGTGCTTTTCGCCGTCGGCGGGTGCGCCGCCTACTTCTGGTCCTGTACGTTCCCGGGCCCCCGGATGCCGAGGGCCCGCGTCGTCGCCGGGTTCACCAGGAGCACCAGCGCCGCCACCGCGACGACCGCGAGCACGATGCCGCCCGGGATCGCGATGCTGTCGGCCTGGAGCAGGCTGTACGCCACCGGCAGCGCCATGATCTGGGTGATGACGGCGGGCCCCCTGCTCCAGCTGCGGCGCAGCAGCAGACCGCGCGCCGCCAGCAGGGGCAGCAGCGCGAGCACGATCAGGGTGACGCCGCCGGTGACGGCCTGCCCGCGGTCGTCCGGCGAGCCCGTAAGGCCCAGGACGAGCATCCAGACGCCGCCCACGACCAGGGCGAGTCCCTCCAGCGCGGCCAGCGCAGCCGCGGCGGTCAGCCGCGCGGGACGGGGCTCGGCGTCGCGGGCTTCGGGGGTGGGGTTCTGCTCAGCGCTCACCCCTGAAGCGTAGAGCCCCCGCCCGGACCGCAGCCGCCGCCCCTCGGCCGGACCCCAGCCCGTACCCCTGCCCCGACGCAGGCCGCCCCGCTGTGCCCAATACCACGCCCCGACCTCTTACCCGATCCCTACCCGGGCTGGGCCGAGTACCGCCCAGTAGGTACGCTGCAACCCATGCGTGCACTTCTCGTGGTCAATCCGGCGGCAACCACCACAAGCGCACGTACCCGTGACGTGTTGATCCACGCGCTGGCGAGCGAGGTGAAGCTCGAGGCGGTCACCACCGAGTACCGCGGGCACGCGCGGGATCTCGGCCGCCAGGCCGCGGAGAGCGAGGACATCGGGCTGGTCGTGGCCCTCGGCGGCGACGGCACGGTCAACGAGGTCGTCAACGGCCTGCTGCACCACGGCCCCGACCCCGACCGCCTCCCCCGCCTCGCAGTCGTCCCCGGCGGCTCGACCAATGTCTTCGCCCGCGCCCTCGGCCTGCCCAACGACCCCGTGGAGGCCACCGGCATGATCCTCGACGCCATGAGCGAGGACCGCTGGCGCACGGTCGGCCTCGGCCTCGCCGCGGGCACCCCCGGCACGGCGGACGAGGCGGTGCCGTCCCGCTGGTTCACCTTCAATGCCGGCCTCGGCTTCGACGCGGGCGTGGTGGGCCGCGTCGAGCAGCAGCGCGAGCAGGGCAAGCGCTCCACCCATGCGCTGTATGTGCGCCAAATGGTCCGTCAGTTTTTGGGCGAACCTCACCGCAGACACGGAACGATCACCCTGGAGCGACCCGGCGAGGACCCGGTCACCGGTCTCGTCCTGTCGATAATCTGCAACACAGCGCCCTGGACGTTTATCGGCAATCGTCCGGTGTACGCGTCTCCTAAGGCGACGTTCGATACCGGGCTCGATGTACTCGCTCTCAGCCGCATGTCCACGGCCTCCGTTGCCCGGTATGCCACACAGTTGCTCACTTCGTCCCCCGAGCACGGACCCCACGGCAAGCATGTGGTCTCCCTGCACGACCTGACCGACTTCACCTTGCAATCGAAGGTGCCGCTGCCCCTGCAGATGGACGGCGACCACCTCGGGCTGCGTACGAGCGTGACGTTCACAGGCGTACGCCGTGCACTGCGTGTGATTGTGTGAGCAGAAGGGGCTAAAGTCCTTTCACTCGAACGTTTAGGCCAGGATCCACCCCTTGGAAGTACGGCTGTGACCGAGCCGACACCAAGGAATCAAAAAAAACTTTCCGGAAGGGGTTGTATCCGCCGCTGAGGTTTGCGAGTCTCTACGTGGCGCTCGGGACAGCCCGCACCACTGGCCCCCATCGAGCGCCCGAACCCCTCCTCACATCACAGGACCACGTCGGCGAGCCTGACGATCGGCCCTTCACTTGTTGAGGGATTCGTGAAAGCGTTCACATTCACAAGCAATCTGCACGTAATACAAGGAGAGGTAGCAGCCATGGACTGGCGTCACAACGCCGTTTGCCGCGAGGAAGACCCCGAGCTCTTCTTCCCCATCGGCAACACTGGTCCTGCGCTGCTGCAGATCGAGGAAGCCAAGGCCGTCTGCCGTCGCTGCCCGGTTATCGAGCAGTGCCTGCAGTGGGCGCTCGAGTCCGGCCAGGACTCCGGCGTCTGGGGTGGTCTCAGCGAGGACGAGCGCCGCGCCATGAAGCGCCGCGCCGCCCGCAACCGGGCCCGTCAGGCCTCCGCCTGACACGCCCACCCCGCACGAGCCTGAGCTTGGCGGCGCGTACAGCGAGTACGCATCTCCCGCCCCCGAGCCGCAGCGCGCAGTACCCCCGATGCTCCCCCAAGCTCTCGACTTCGCTCGAGCAGGGGGTACCCCATCGCACTAGAGGGCAACGAGCTTTTGGCCCCGGACCATTCGTGGTCCGGGGCTCATTGCTGTTCAGGGCCGTTCACCGGTATCACGGTGGGACGGTGTCACTTCTGCGCCCGCACGGGGATGTCCAGGATCACCCGCGTACCGCGCTCCGGGGCCGGGACCATGTCGAACGTGCCGCCCAACTCGCCCTCCACGAGCGTCCGTACGATCTGCAGACCGAGGTTGCCCGCCGTGTGCGGGTCGAAGCCCTCGGGCAGGCCGACACCGTCGTCCTGGACGGTGACCAGGAGGCGGGCCTCCTTCGTCGTGCCGCCGCGCACCGCCGCGACCTCGACCGTTCCGGTGTCGCCCGGGCGGAAGCCGTGCTCCAGGGCGTTCTGCAGAACCTCGGTCAGCACCATGGAGAGCGGGGTCGCAACCTCGGCGTCCAGGATGCCGAAGCAACCGCTGCGCCGGCCGGTGACGGAGCCGGGTGAGATCTCGGCGACCATCGCGAGCACCCGGTCGGCGATCTCGTCGAAGTCCACGCGCTCGTCCAGGTTCTGGGACAGCGTCTCGTGCACGATCGCGATCGAGCCGACCCGTCGTACGGCCTCTTCGAGGGCCTCCCGCCCCCGTTCGGACTCGATACGGCGGGCCTGGAGGCGGAGCAGTGCGGCGACCGTCTGGAGGTTGTTCTTCACCCGGTGGTGGATCTCCCGGATGGTCGCGTCCTTGGTTATCAACTCACGCTCGCGGCGCCGCAGTTCGGTGACGTCCCGGAGCAGGACGAGCGAGCCGATCCGGGTGCCCTTGGGCTTGAGGGGGATCGCACGGAACTGGATCACCCCGTCGTTCGCCTCGATCTCGAACTCGCGCGGCGCCCAGCCGCTGGCGACCTTGGCGAGCGCCTCGTCCACCGGGCCCCGGGTCGGGGCGAGTTCGGCGGTGGTCCTGCCGAGGTGATGACCGACGAGGTCGGAGGCGAGACCCAGCCGGTGGTACGCCGACAGGGCGTTCGGCGACGCGTACTGGACGAGGCCGTCCGCGTCCAGGCGGATCAGTCCGTCGCCGACGCGCGGCGAAGCGTCCATGTCGACCTGCTGGTCGGGGAACGGGAAGGAGCCGGCCGCGATCATCTGGGCGAGGTCGGAGGCGCTCTGGAGGTACGTCAGTTCCAGGCGGCTCGGGGTCCGCACGGTCAGCAGATTGGTGTTGCGCGCGATGACGCCGAGGACGCGCCCCTCGCGTCGTACGGGAATGGACTCGACCCGGACCGGGACCTCCTCGCGCCACTCGGGGTCGCCCTCGCGCACGATCCGGCCCTCGTCCAGGGCCGCATCCAGCAGGGGGCGGCGGCCGCGCGGCACGAGGTGGCCGACCATGTCGTCCTGGTACGAGGTGGGACCGGTGTTGGGGCGCATCTGGGCGACCGACACATACCGTGTGCCGTCGCGCGTGGGCACCCACAGGACGAGGTCGGCGAAGGAGAGATCAGAGAGCAGCTGCCACTCCGACACCAGCAGATGCAGCCACTCCAGGTCGGAGTCGCTGAGGGCGGTGTGCTGGCGGACCAGTTCGTTCATGGAGGGCACGTGAGCGAGGGTACCTGGGTATTCGGACATCGATCGAAATCGGCCAGGTGGGGACGGCCGCTCAGGGGGCACCCGCCCCGGAAACACCCGCGGGCCGCGGCGCCTGAGAGGGACCCTCAACCCTCCCGGCACCGCAGCCCGGAGCAGCAACGGCCGTGGGGTGTGCGGTCCCGGTCGGCCGAAGGTCGAGGAGCCGGAGCAGTCAGGGCAGAGAGCGCCGGTTCCTCGATCCGCCTTCCTGTGCGGGGAAGACGGAGGTTCGTTTTGTGGACTAGACCACGCCCATGACCATGTTCCTGCGTCCGGGCGCTTGTGTCCATGCGTTGGGGGATGTTTGTTGTTGTCACTTTATCGGACATCACTGGGGGACATCCCGCGACGGCTCACCCGCAGCGTAGCCCCCAGCAGCTCCTGCACGGGGCCAGATTGCCATGGCGACCCCCGCGAGTGCATCGAGTTCCTCGCGGCTCGCTCCGTCGCGTGCCTGTTGGGACATGCCCTGGATGATCGCACCGGCGTACCGGGCGAGCGCGCCGGCATCGCTGCCGGCGGGCAGTTCACCTGCGGCGATGGCGGCCTTGACCCGGCTCTCGAAGGCAGCGATGCCGGCGGTGCGACGTGCCCGCAGGGACTCCTCGACCTCGGGCGTGGTGCAGTTGGTGGCGGCATGGATGACAAGACAGCCATGCGGATGACCGGGAGCCGTGTAGATGTCCGCGGCCTCGCGGAGCATCCGTTCGAAGGCGGCACGGACCGTGGGCTCCTCGGCCAGGGCGCGGTCGGCGAAGGACCCGTAGCGGTCGCCGTATACGCCGACGACCTCCTCGAACAACGACCGCTTGTCCCCGAACGCCGCGTACAGGCTGGGGGCGCCGATACCCATGACACGCGTGAGGTCGGAGACGGACGTGGCCTCGTAGCCGTGCTCCCAGAAGGCGAGAACGGCCTTTTCGAGCGCGGTGTCACGGTCGAAGGAGCGGGGGCGGCCGCGCGGCCGCCCCACGGACCCGCGCACAACAGGACCGTCGGACCTGGCTTCCTTCTCCCGGCCATTCACCATGGAGGGGATTTTATAGCGGGTACTAGAGAAATGTAGGTGCCCCGCCGTACTGTCTTTCCGCAGCGACCACTGGAGAAACTCCCGTGCCGCCTCTCCCCTCAGCGGGTCTCGGTCACCTTCGCCAGGGCGCGCGGGGCGTCCGGGTCCTGGCCGCGGGCGATCGTGACCTCGTACGCCAGGAGCTGGAGCGGGATGATCTCCAGGATCGGCTGGACCTCCTCGGCCACACCCTCGGCGGGCAGGACGAAACCGGCCGAGGCCTGTTCGACCTGGCTCCTGGGTCCGACGACGACGAGGTCGGCCCCGCGGCCGCGCAGCCGGTCGAGCACGGGCTGGAGAGCGGCACCGCCCTTTCCGTCCGTCACCACGGCGATGACCGGAGAGACGTTGTCGACCATGGCGAGCGGGCCGTGCAGTAGATCGGCGCCCGAGTACGACAGGGCAGGGATGTAGCTGGTCTCCATCAGCTTCAGGGCGGCTTCCTTGGCGGTGGGGTAGCCGTAGCCGCGCGAGGTGATGACCATGCGCTCGGCGAAGCGGTAGCGGGAGGCGAGGGTGCGGACCTCGTCCTGCCGGGCGAGGAGCTGTTCGGCGAGGTCGGGCAGGGCCTTGGCGGCGGCGCCGTCACCGTCGCGCAGTCCTTCCACGAAGAGATAGAGGGCCAGGAGGGAGGCGGTGTAGGTCTTGGTTGCGGGGAGAGCCTTCTCCGGTCCGGCCATGATGTCGATGTGGTACTCGGAGACGGTGGCCAGCGGTGAGTCCGGGTTGTTGGTCACGGCCACCGTGAGGGCGCCGGCCTCGCGGGCGGCCCGCGTCGAGGCGACCAGGTCCGGGGAGCCGCCGGACTGGCTGACGGTGATGACGAGGACGTCGGTGAGGTCGGGACGGGCACCGTACGCCGTGGTGGTCGACATCGAGGTGAGACCGCAGGGCAGGCCGAGGCGGATCTCCAGGAGGTACTTGGCGTAGAGCGCGGCGTTGTCGGAGGTGCCGCGGGCGGTGAGCAGCACGAACCGGGGCTTACGGGCGGCGACCTCACGGGCCACCGCCTGGATCCGCGGGGCACCGGATTCCAGGATCCGGCGCAGCACTGCGGGCTGCTCGGCCATCTCCCGGGCCATGATCCGCCCGGGCAGGTCGTCGCTGCGAGGGTCCGTGGTGGGGGCGGTCATGGGGCCTCCTTGGGGTGATTCACCGGGGTGGCTCTGCGCTGCTGACTCCATTCCACTCCCCCGCCCCTCGGATCGCGCATCCGGGGGACCACCTGCACACGACGGGCGGGGGAATCCGGGGCGTCGGGGCCACCATCGGGATGACCGCTTCTGCTAGATTGGTCTATACCACATGCGTTCCCCTTCGGTTCCCCGGCGAGCCCCTCTTCAGATCGGCAGGCCCAGCGTGGAAGTTGTCATCGTTCCGGACGCCAAGGCGGGTGGCGAGCTCATCGCCGAGGCCATGGCCCAGCTGCTCCGAGGCAAGCCCGCCGCCCTGCTCGGCGTGGCCACCGGCTCGACCCCGCTGCCCGTTTACGAGGCGCTGGCGGCCAAGGTGCGCTCGGGCGCCGTGGACGCCTCACGGGCGCGGATCGCACAGCTCGACGAATACGTGGGGCTGCCGGCCGAGCATCCGGAGTCGTACCGTTCGGTGCTGCGGCGCGAGGTGCTGGAGCCGCTCGGGGTCGGCATGGACGCCTTCATGGGGCCCGACGGCACCGCCGAGGACGTGTCGGCGGCGTGCGAGGCCTACGACCGGGCGCTCTCCGAGGCCGGTGGCGTGGATCTTCAGTTGCTGGGCATCGGGACCGACGGGCACATCGGGTTCAACGAGCCGTGCTCCTCGCTCGCCTCCAGGACGCGGATCAAGACGCTGACCGAGCAGACCCGGATCGACAACGCCCGCTTCTTCGACGGCGACATCGACCAGGTGCCGCACCACGTGATCACCCAGGGCATAGGGACCATCCTGGAGGCCAGGCACCTGGTGCTCCTCGCGACCGGCGAGGGCAAGGCGGACGCGGTCGCCGCGACCGTGGAGGGCCCGGTCGCCGCGGTGTGCCCGGCCTCCGCTCTCCAGCTCCACCGGCACGCGACGGTCGTCGTCGACGAGGCCGCCGCGTCCAAGCTGAAGCTCGCCGACTACTTCCGCCACACCTACGCCAACAAGCCCGACTGGCAGGGCATCTAGGCTCCGCGGGGCTCATACGAGGGCGGCCGGCCACCCTGAGGGGCGACCGGCGCCTTCGTGATGCGGCCCGCCTTCGTCATACGGCCACGCGACTTCGTCGTACGGCGCCCGGCCGGGCGCTTTCCGTCGCCCGGCCACACACCCGCCGTCCGGCGACACGCCTCCGACGCCCGGCCACACACTCGCCGTACGGCCACGTGCCTCCGACGCCCGCCACGCGTCTTCGTCAAGCGGCCACACGTCCTCGTCGTCCGGCTACGCGCCCGCGATGACCTCCGCCGCCGCTCGCCCGCACACCCGCGCCGCCCCGTGCGTGGCGATGTGCAGAGCGCCGCGGGGAGCAGCCTGCGGGACGCCCATTTCCACCACGATGGTGTCGGGGCGCGCCGCAAGAAGTGTGTCGAGGGCCCTCGCCATCCACGGGTGGCGGTGTTCGTCGCGGACCACCGCCACGATCCGCCGCGTTCCGGCGGCCTCCAGCGCCGCCCGCCCCGCTTCCTCCCCCGCGAAGCTGCCCGTCTCGGTGCCGGGAAGCAGACGGAGGAGTTCCGCCGCCACGCCCCAGGGGGTCTCATGGCCCACCGCGATGTTCGCGACGGGAGTGAGGGCGGCGACGTACGGCGGTTCGGTGAGCGGGGTGAAGCCCTCCGCGCCGGTGACCGTCAGCGCGCGCCGGGCGGCGAGCAGGCCGATGTCGGAGCCGGTGGCCCGCTGCCGATCGGCGCCCGCTGCCGCCGACGCCGTCCACCGGGCCAGCGCCCGCACCCGTTCCGCCGCGTCGGCGAGCCGCTCCTCGGCCAGTTCGCCGGAGCGCACCGCCGTGACCAGGGCGTCCCGCAGGCGCCGTACCGTCTCGTCGTCCGCGAGGCCGCCGCCCACACAGATCGCGTCCGCGCCCGCCGCGACGGCGAGGACGCTGCCCCGCTCGATGCCGTAGGTCCCGGCGATCGCCTGCATCTCCATGCCGTCGGTGACGATCAGCCCGTCGTAGCCGAGTCCGCCGCGCAGCAGGTCGGTCAGGACCGGTCGGGACAACGTTGCCGGGCGGTCCGGGTCCAGGGCGGGGACCAGGATGTGGGCGCTCATCACCGCACGTGTGCCGGCGGCGATCGCCGCGCGGAACGGGGCTAGTTCGCGTTGCTGGAGCACTGCGGAGTCCGCGTCGATGCGCGGCAGAGCGTGGTGGGAGTCGACCGCCGTGTCGCCGTGCCCCGGGAAGTGCTTGGTGCAGGCGGCGACGCCGGCGGACTGGAGGCCGGTGACATAGGCGGCGGTGTGGCGGGCCACGAGTTCCGTGCCGGCGCCGAAGGACCGAACGCCGATCACCGGGTTCGCCGGGTTGGAGTTGACGTCGGCCGAGGGCGCCCAGTTGAGGTTCACCCCGCACTCCGCGAGCCGGCGGCCGAGTTCGTGGGCCACCTGACGCGTCAGCTCGACGTCGTCCACCGCGCCGAGCGCGTGATTGCCCGGGAAGGAGGACCCCGTCCTCACCTCCAGGCGCGTGACATCACCCCCCTCCTCGTCGATCGCCACGAGCACGTCGTCGCGTTCGGCGCGCAACTGTGCGGTCAGGGCGGCGAGTTGTTCCGGTGAGGCGATGTTCCGGCCGAACAGGCCCACGGACGCCAGGCCTTCGCCGAGGCGGCGCAGCAGCCAGTCGGGGGCGGTGGTGCCGGTGAAGCCGGGTTGAAGGACCGTCAGCGCGTCGCGCGTGAGGGTGTCCGTACCGCTGGCGAATGTCGTCATCAGGGGGGTGTCATCCCTTCACGGCGCCCGCGGTGAGGCCCGCGGCCATCTTGCGCTGGACGAGGAGGAAGAGAACGACGATCGGCACGGCCATCATCGTGGAGCCGGCCATCATCGGGGCGTACTCGGTGCCGTGCTTGGTGGTGAAGTTGCCGAGCCAGACGGTCGCGGTCTGGTTCTCCTGGCTCATCAGCATCAGCGCGTACAGGTACTCGTTCCACGCCTGGATGAAGCCGTAGACCGAAGTGGCGACCAGGCCGGGGGCGAGCAGCGGGAAGACCACGCGCAGGAAGGCGCCGGTGCGGGAGCAGCCGTCCACCATCGCCGCCTCCTCCAGCTCGCGCGGGATGTTGACGATGAAGCCGCGCAGCGTCCACACCGTGAACGGCAGGATGAAGGTCAGATACGTGATGATCAGGCCCGTCAACTTGTCGTACTGACCCAGATCGTTGAGGAGCAGGAAGACCGGGATGATCATGGAGACCAGCGGGACCATCTGGACCGCCAGAATGCCCACGATCACGATCTTCCGGCCGCGAAAGGCGAAGCGGGAGATGGCGAGCGCGGCCAGCATGCCGACGACGACACCGATCGCGACCACCGACAGCGACACGATCAGGCTGCGGCTGACGGGCCCCCAGAAGTCCGCGATCTCCAGCGCCCGGCGGAAGTTGGCCAGGGTGATGCCCGTCGGCAGCAGGCTCGGGTCCGGGTCGATGGCGTCCTTCGCCGGTTTGAAGGCCGTGTCGACCATCCAGTAGACGGGGAAGCCCGTGGTGAGGAAGACCAGCAGGCCGAGGAGGTTCCAGCCCAGCCGGGACTTTCCGCGGCGCCGCCCCGCGGTGGCGATGGCGCTCATTCGACCTCTCCGATCTTCAGCATCTGACGCATGTACACGGCGACGACACCGAGCAGCAGCAGCACGGTCAGCAGGGCGATCGCCGAGCCCTGCGCATAGTCGTTGACGACGAACGCACGGTCGTAGGAATACGTTTGGAGCAGCTGGAACTCGGGTTCGGGATGGCCGCCTCGCATCACGAAGACCTGCGGGAAGACGCCCATGTCCCAGATCACCGAGAGGGTCGTGAGCATCACGATGATCGGCCTGAGGATCGGCAGGGTGACATGGCGGAAGACGCCCCACCCGCTCGCGCCGTCCAGCCGGGCCGCCTCCTCCAGTTCCTTCGGCACCTGGGTCAGACCCGCGGCGAGCGTGATGACGACGAACGGCACCGCGCCCCACACCACAAGGAGCATGATCACGGCGAGGCCCTGCGGCCCGCTCGCGAACCAGTTGTGACCGATCAGCTGCACGCCGGGCAGCTTGCTGAGCAGCGCGTTGAGGATCCCGTAGTCCGAGTCGAAGAGCCACTTGAAGACGGTGGTGGCCACGATGACCGGCATGCCCCAGCTGGCCACGAGCACGACGTTGATCAGCGTCTTCACCCAGCTGGAGACCCGCTGCAGCAGCAGCGCGATCAGCATGCCGACGACCATGGTGAAGATCACGCAGCCGGCGGCGAAGACGATCGTGCGCAGCACGACGGTCCAGAACTCGCCGTCCCCCAGCACCGAGCTGAAGTTGGCGAACCCGACCGACTCGGCCGGCTGGAAGCCCCACAGCTGGGACTGCCCGAACTTCTGGAAGGACAGGGTGACCAGGCGGACCAGCGGATAGCCCATGACCAGGGCGAGGATCAGCAGACAGGGCGCGAGCAGCAGCCATGGGACCGCGGCTCCGCTCGACGTCCGCTTTCTGCGTGGCCGGTCCAGAGCGGCCGGCGGCGGCGCGGGCCGCGGCGGCGGCACCTTGGCAGGGGTGGTCGTGTCTGCGGCACTCATGGCGCGCTCCTCAGGGTTCCCTCAGGTCGTACGAGGGCGAAACCCCGCACGGTCGTACGAGAAGGCGAAACCCCGCACGGCCGCACGCGGGCAGGGCCACCGCACGGTCGTACGAGAACCAGGGCCCCGCCCCGCATACCCACCGGGTCACGGGGCCCTGTGCTCAGGTCACTTGGTGTTGATGACCTTGTCGATCGCGGCGTCCGCGTCCTTCGCGGCGGCCTCGACCGACTTCTTGCCGGTGCCGATGTCCTGGAGCATGGTCTGCAGGATCTGTGCCTTCTCGACCTGACCCCAGCCCGGGGCCATGGGGACGAACCAGTTGGACTCGGCCGCGGTGGCCGGCACCTGCGTCGCCGGGTCGCTCTTGAGCGTGGCAAGGTCGGTCTTGTCGTTGGGCAGGTTGCCCTTGGCCATCAGGCCCTTCTGGCCCTCTGAACCGGTGAACGCGTTGATCCACTCGGCGGCGAGTGCCTGCGCCTTGGACTTCACCGGGATCGCGAGGTCCGAACCGCCAAGGAACACCGGGATGTTCTTGCCGGACGGGCCGGGCATCACGAAGTTCACGAGGTTGTTCTTCAGCTTGCCGGTCTTGTCGGCCTTCGGGTCGGCCGCGCTGGCGCCCTCCCAGGCCGCGCCGAAGATCATGGCGGACTTGCCCTGGCCGTAGACGATGTAACGGTCGGACTCGTCCTTGGTCTTGTCGCCGTGCATGTACTTGTCGACGATCGTCTTGAACTCGTTCAGGCCCTTGAGGGACTCCGGCGAGGAGAGGCTGGCCTTCCACTGACCGCCGTCCTCCTTGGCGATCGAGCCGCCCGCGTCGTACACGAAGGACATGGCCGCGTACCAGTCGCGCGTCGGCTGGTACCAGGCGTTGAACTTGTCGCCCTCCTTCTTCTGGATCTTGTCCAGGTCGGCGGTCAGCTCCGCGTACGTCGTCGGGGGCGTCTTGATGCCGACCGAAGCAGCAATGTCCTTGCGCCAGTTGGCGACGCGGCCGCCGGCGTAGTAAGGGACGCCGTACGTCTTGCCGTCGTACGTCACCGAGGCCTTGAGGCCGTCCAGCCACTGGGCGGAGTTGTCGAACTTCGACGCGTCGACCGAGGCGAAGGCACCCTTGACCATGTAGCCGAGCATCTCGGTGTTGCCCATCTCGACCACGTCGGGCGCCTTGTCGGTGGCGAGGACCGCGTCGAGCTTGGTGTTCTTGTCCGGCCAGCCGTAGTACTCGTGCTTGATCTTGACGCCGGGGTGCTTCTTCAGCAACGCGTCGTCGGCGGCCTTCACCAGCGCGGGCCAGTTGTTCTGGGCGTCGACCGTCAGCCAGACGGTGAGCTCCTTGGCGTCCGCTCCGTTGTCCGAGCCCCCGGACTTGCTGCCACTGCCCCCGCACGCCGCGATGGAGACCATCATTCCCGCGATACCGATCGCCGTTATCAGCTTGCGCTTCACGCCACCCTCCTCAGGGATGCCACAAACCCCCCTGGTCCCCGCGGCGACGACGACGAAGTACCGCCCATGGGGCCGGGACCTGGACCAATGGTGTAGACCAGTGCGGGAAGCTTGGCTCAGACCAATAGGGGTGTCAAGGATGTTTACCGCGCTCAGGGCCTCCGTTATGGGACCTACATATGCAAGAACCTTTAAGTAGGAACCCAGCGAAAACGGGTAGACCAATTCCGGCGCGTCCGACTGGACCACTTCGGCTTGGTGGACTAGACCAGCGGGGGCGGCGAAGGTATACAGAGGGGATCCCCGGCCGCGTAACGGGGACCACGGAGCGTGCGGGGATCCCTCCACATGCAGCCGTGCCACGATGTGAGCCGTGACCGACGGTGTGTCGGTCGCTTCGGCATCCGGAGCCGGGAAGGCAGAGCATGAGCACCGACGTCAGCAGTGCGGAGAACGAGGGCGGGGCGACCGTCCGCACCGCGCGCGTGCCCAAGTACTACCGCCTGAAGAAGCATCTGCTCGACATGACGGAGACACTGCCACCCGGCACACCGGTACCGCCCGAGCGCACGCTGGCCGCGGAGTTCGACACCTCGCGCACGACCGTGCGCCAGGCCCTGCAGGAGCTGGTCGTGGAGGGGCGTCTGGAACGCATCCAGGGCAAGGGCACGTTCGTCGCCAAGCCGAAGGTCTCCCAGGCGCTGCAACTCACCTCGTACACCGAGGACATGCGCGCCCAGGGCCTGGAACCGACCTCACAGCTGCTGGACATCGGCTACATCACCGCCGACGACACGCTCGCCGACCTCCTCGGCATCACGGCCGGCGGCCGGGTGCTGCGGATCGAGCGGCTGCGGCTGGCGAGCGGCGAGCCGATGGCGATCGAGACGACGCATCTGTCCGCCAAGCGCTTCCCGGCGCTGCGCCGGAGCCTGGTCAAGTACACCTCCCTCTACACGGCGCTCGCGGAGGTCTACGACGTCCACCTGGCGGAGGCCGAGGAGACCATCGAGACCTCGCTGGCCACCCCGCGCGAGGCGGGCCTGCTCGGCACGGACGTGGGCCTGCCGATGCTGATGCTCTCCCGCCACTCCCTGGACCGTGAGGGCAAGCCGGTGGAGTGGGTGAGGTCCGTCTACCGCGGAGACCGCTACAAGTTCGTGGCGAGGCTGAAGCGGCCCGCCGAATAAGCCGAGGCTGCCGAACAAGCCGAGGGAAGCGCAGGACCGGCTGGGGGTCCGGGGGTCACCCCTCGGGACAATGCAGCGTGGCGAGGCCGAAGCGGCCTGCCGAATAGGCCATTTGGGGGTGCGTGCGGTGTGGCGCCGCCCCCGAAGCTGCTCTACGGTCCTCCCGTCGTCGTATGGACGGGAGGAGGACCCGTTGCTGTTCAGGAACGATATGCGGACGAGGGCTTCCGCTTTCATGACACCGTCGCCTACATTGCGTGCGCGTTACACAGGTGAGCAGTGAGGGGACGGAGCCGCCAGATGTCAGATCAGTCAGATGTGACCGGAGCGGCGGTGGTGACGCCCGTGCGCGTCGTCATCGCCCTCTGCCTCGTAGCACCCTTTGTCGCGATGCTGTGGGTCGGCTCCTACGCCAAGACGGACCCGGCGTTCATCGGCATCCCGTTCTTCTACTGGTACCAGATGCTGTGGGTGCTGATCTCCACGGCGCTGACGATGATCGCGTACAAGCTGTGGCAGCGTGACCAGCGCGCCCGCACCGCCCGCACCGCCCGCACCGCCCGCAAGGGAGGTGCGTCGGAATGAAGGACGGCGTGAACGGCGTCGCGCTCGGCGTCTTCATCTTCTTCTTCCTGGCCGTCACCGTCATGGGCTTCCTGGCGGCGCGCTGGCGCAGGGCCGACAGCGAGCAGAGCCTGGACGAATGGGGCCTGGGCGGACGGTCGTTCGGCACCTGGATCACCTGGTTCCTGCTCGGCGGCGACCTCTACACGGCGTACACCTTCGTGGCCGTACCGGCGGCGATCTACTCGGCGGGCGCGGCGGGCTTCTTCGCGGTGCCGTACACCATCCTGGTCTACCCGCTGATCTTCACGTTCCTCCCGCGTCTGTGGTCGGTCTCCCACCGGCACGGATACGTGACGACGTCGGACTTCGTGCGCGGCCGCTTCGGCTCCAAGGGCCTGTCGCTGGCGGTGGCGGTCACCGGCATCCTGGCAACCATGCCGTACATCGCGCTCCAGCTGGTCGGCATCCAGGCCGTGCTGGACGTGATGGGCGTGGGCGGCGGCGAGAACACCAACTGGTTCGTGAAGGACCTGCCGCTGCTGATCGCCTTCGGTGTGCTGGCCGCGTACACGTACTCGTCGGGCCTGCGGGCCCCCGCGCTGATCGCGTTCGTGAAGGACACGCTGATCTACATCGTCATCGCGGTGGCGATCATCTACATCCCGATCAAGCTGGGCGGCTTCGACGACATCTTCGCCAAGGCGGGCCATGCGTTCGCGCAGACGAACCCGGTGACGGGCAAGCCGCGCGGGGCTCTCGCGCCGGCGGAGGCGGGCCAGTGGACGTACGCGACGCTCGCGCTGGGCTCGGCGCTCGCGCTGTTCATGTACCCGCACTCGATCACGGCGACCCTGTCCTCGCGCAGCCGTGAGGTGATCCGCCGCAACACCACGATCCTGCCGCTGTACTCGCTGATGCTGGGCCTGCTGGCGCTGCTGGGCTTCATGGCGATCGCGGCGGGCGTGAAGGTCACCAACGGGCAGCTGGCCATCCCCCAGCTCTTCGAGAACATGTTCCCGGACTGGTTCGCCGGCGTGGCGTTCGCGGCGATCTGCATCGGCGCGCTGGTGCCGGCGGCGATCATGTCGATCGCGGCGGCGAACCTGTTCACGCGCAACATCTACAAGGACTTCATCAAGCCGGACGCCACGGCAGAGCAGGAGACCAGGGTCTCCAAGATCGTGTCGCTGCTGGTGAAGGTGGGCGCCCTGGTCTTCGTCCTGACGATGGACAAGACGGTGGCCATCAACTTCCAACTGCTGGGCGGTATCTGGATCCTGCAGACCTTCCCGGCCCTGGTCGGCGGCCTGTTCACCCGCTGGTTCCACCGCTGGGCGCTGCTGGCGGGCTGGGCGGTCGGCATGGCCTACGGCACGCTCGCGGCGTACGGGGTGGCGTCCCCGACCCAGAAGCACTTCGGCGGCTCGGCGAAGGAGATACCCGGCATCGGGGAGATCGGCTACATCGGCCTGACGGCGTTCGTGCTGAACGCGGCGGTCACGGTGGTGCTGACCCTGATCCTGAAGGCGGTGAAGGCTCCGGAGGGCGTCGACGAGACGAAGCCGGAGGACTACACGGCGGACGCGGGCGACCCGGGGGTCCAGGCGGAACTGCCGCCGGCCACGGCCGGGGCGTCCCACTGAGCAACGGGGAACAAGGCGACGGGCCGCCGGAGAAATCCGGCGGCCCGTTGTCGTACCCGTCGGGCACACTCACCGGCATGGACATCGTGATCCGGCCGGTCGCACCCGGCGAGTACACCACCCTCGGTGAGATCACCGCCCAGGCCTATCTCCAGGACGGGTTGCTGGACTTCGGGGAGAGTGACGCGTACCTCGGCGAGCTGAAGGACGTGGCCAAGCGGGCGGCCGCCGCCGAGGTGCTGGTCGCCGTCGAGGGCCGGGGCGTCCTCGGCGGTGTGACCTTCGTCCCGGACGGCGGGCCCATGGCCGACATCGCCCGGCCCTCAGAAGCCGAGATACGGATGCTCGCCGTCGCCCACGCGGCGCGCGGCCGGGGCGTCGGGGAAGCCCTCGTGCGCGCCTGCACCGATCGCGCGCGGGCCACGCCGGGCTGCGCACGGATCGTTCTGTCCACCCAGCGCTCCATGCACGCCGCCCATCGCATCTACGAACGTCTCGGATTCGTCCGCACACCTGAGCGGGACTGGAATCCACTCCCCCACCTGGACGACATCACTCTCCTCACCTACGAGTTGACGCTCTGATACCGCCACGACACAACATCTGGGGGTGACACGGCAGCCCGGCACTAGATGTATGCTCATGCTCGCTGTCGCCGCAGGGGAATCCGGTGCGAATCCGGAACTGTCCCGCAACGGTGTACTTGCGCGCATCCGCACGCTTGTTCAGTCCGAGGACCCGCCGACAGTGCGCCCGGCCGTCCGGTCCGGGTGCCCTGACGTCCGGGCCTCGTGGAGTGGGCCGGTGGACGCGACGCCGCGTGCGCTCGTGTGCTGCCCCCTGCCCTCCGCCAGGCCCGTGCCGAGCGAGGGAGAGCCCCACGTGACCATCGCGCCAGCCGACCCGGCTTCAGCCACCGGCCTGGAGACCGACGGTCCCGGTGCCGCGCTGCTGCGGACCCTGACCGAGCTGACCGCCGACCTCCCCGACGCCGACCCCGGCCGGGTCGCCGCCGCCGCGCTGCGCGGCCGGTCGGCGCGGGGGGACTTCGCCGGGATCACTTCGGAGTTGCGCGAGCTGGCCACGGAGGCGGCCGCCGGCCTCATCTCCGACGACCCCGCCTACTCGAAGCTGGCCGCCCGCCTGCTGACCATCGGCATCCGCGCCGAGGCCGCCTCGCAGGGCGTCACGTCCTTCACCGAGTCCATCGCCGTGGGGCACCGCGAAGGACTGATCGCCGACCGCACCGCCGAGTTCGTACGGCTGCACGCCGAGCGGCTCGACTCGCTGATCGACCCGGCCGCCGACGACCGCTTCGGCTACTTCGGCCTGCGCACCCTGCACAGCCGCTACCTCCTGCGCCACCCCATCACCCGCAAGGTCGTCGAGACGCCCCAGCACTTCATGCTGCGTGTCGCCGCCGGTCTCGCCGCGGACACTGTGCTTGATTCAGAAGCGGGCAGCCGGTCGGTCGACGAAGTCGGCGCGCTCTACGGGCTCATGAGCCGCCTCGACTACCTCCCCTCCTCCCCCACGCTCTTCAACTCCGGTACACGGCACCCCCAGATGTCGTCCTGCTACCTCCTCGACTCCCCGAAGGACGAGCTGGACTCCATCTACGACCGCTACCACCAGGTCGCCCGGCTCTCGAAGCACGCCGGCGGCATCGGCCTGTCGTACTCCCGCATCCGTTCCCGCGGTTCGCTGATCCGCGGCACGAACGGGCACTCCAACGGCATCGTCCCGTTCCTGAAGACCCTCGACGCCTCCGTCGCCGCCGTGAACCAGGGCGGCCGGCGCAAGGGCGCGGCCGCGGTCTACCTGGAGACCTGGCACTCCGACATCGAGGAGTTCCTGGAGCTGCGCGACAACACCGGTGAGGACGCCCGCCGTACGCACAACCTCAACCTCGCGCACTGGATCCCGGACGAGTTCATGCGCCGGGTCAACGCCGACGAGCAGTGGTCGCTGTTCTCCCCGTCGGACGTGCCGGAGCTGGTCGACCTGTGGGGCACGGAGTTCGAGGCCGCGTACCGCAAGGCGGAGGCCGCCGGACTGGCGAAGAAGACGATCCCCGCCCGCGATCTGTACGGCCGTATGATGCGCACCCTGGCGCAGACCGGCAACGGCTGGATGACCTTCAAGGACGCCGCGAACCGCACGGCCAACCAGACGGCCGAGCCGGGCCATGTCGTCCACTCCTCCAACCTCTGCACGGAGATCCTGGAGGTCACGGACGACGGGGAGACGGCGGTCTGCAACCTGGGTTCGGTGAACCTGGGAGCCTTCGTGGTCGGTCAGGACCTCGACTGGGAACGGCTGGACGAGACGGTCCGCACGGCCGTCACCTTCCTCGACCGCGTCGTCGACATCAACTTCTACCCGACCGAGCAGGCGGGCCGCTCCAACGCCAAGTGGCGCCCGGTCGGTCTCGGCGCGATGGGCCTCCAGGACGTCTTCTTCAAGCTGCGCCTGCCCTTCGACTCGCCGGAGGCGCGCGCCCTGTCCACCCGTATCGCCGAGCGCATCATGCTCGCCGCATACGAGGCCTCCGCCGACCTCGCCGAGCGCAGCGGCCCGCTCCCGGCCTGGGAGAAGACCCGTACCGCCCGGGGTGTCCTGCACCCCGACCACTACGGTGTCGAGCTGAACTGGCCGGAGCGCTGGGCCGCTCTGCGCGAGCGGATCGCCGCCGTCGGTATGCGCAACTCGCTTCTCCTGGCGATCGCGCCCACCGCCACGATCGCCTCGATCGCGGGCGTGTACGAGTGCATCGAGCCGCAGGTCTCCAACCTCTTCAAGCGCGAGACGCTGTCCGGTGAGTTCCTCCAGGTCAACTCGTACCTGGTGAAGGACCTGAAGGAGCTCGGCGTCTGGGACGCCCGTACCCGTGAGGCGCTGCGCGACTCGGGCGGCTCGGTGCAGGACTTCGCGTGGATCCCGGCCGACGTACGGGCCCTGTACCGCACGGCGTGGGAGATTCCGCAGCGCGGTCTGATCGACATGGCGGCGGCCCGGACCCCGTTCCTCGACCAGTCGCAGTCCCTCAACCTGTTCATGGAGACGCCGACCATCGGCAAGCTCTCCTCGATGTACGCGTACGCCTGGAAGCAGGGCCTGAAGACGACGTACTACCTGCGCTCGCGCCCGGCGACCCGCATCGCCCGCGCCGCCCAGGCGCAGACCCCCATCCCCGTCCAGCAGGTCGCCGACCCCGACGCCGTCGCCTGCTCCCTGGAAAACCCCGAGTCCTGCGAGGCCTGCCAGTAATGACCACCCGACCCCAGAACCTGCTCGACCCGGGCTTCGAGCTGACTCTCCGCCCGATGCGCTACCCCGACTTCTACGAGCGCTACCGGGACGCCATCAAGAACACCTGGACCGTGGAGGAGGTCGACCTCCACTCGGACGTCGCGGACCTCGCCAAGCTGACGCCCGGCGAGCAGCACCTGATCGGCCGTCTGGTCGCCTTCTTCGCGACGGGCGACTCGATCGTCGCGAACAACCTGGTGCTGACCCTCTACAAGCACATCAACTCCCCGGAGGCGCGTCTGTACTTGTCGCGCCAGCTCTTCGAGGAGGCTGTCCATGTCCAGTTCTACCTGACGCTTCTGGACACGTACCTCCCCGATCCGGAGGACAGGGCCGCTGCCTTCGCTGCGGTGGAGAACATCCCCTCCATCCGCGAGAAGGCGGAGTTCTGCTTCAAGTGGATGGACTCGGTGGAGCAGATCGACCGCCTGGAGACCAAGGCCGACCGCCGCCGCTTCCTGCTCAACCTGATCTGCTTCGCCGCGTGCATCGAGGGCCTGTTCTTCTACGGCGCCTTCGCGTACGTCTACTGGTTCCGCAGCCGGGGCCTGCTGCACGGGCTGGCCACCGGCACCAACTGGGTGTTCCGCGACGAGACGATGCACATGTCGTTCGCCTTCGAGGTCGTGGACACCGTCCGCAAGGAGGAGCCGGAGCTCTTCGACAACGAACTGCAGCAACAGGTCACCGACATGCTCAAGGAGGCCGTCGAGGCCGAGCTGCAGTTCGCGCGCGACCTGTGCGGTGACGGCCTCCCCGGCATGAACACCGACTCGATGCGGCAGTACCTGGAGTGCGTCGCCGACCAGCGCCTGACGCGCCTCGGCTTCGCCCCGGTGTACGGCTCCGAGAACCCCTTCTCCTTCATGGAGCTCCAGGGTGTTCAGGAGCTGACCAACTTCTTCGAGCGGCGTCCGTCGGCGTACCAGGTCGCGGTGGAGGGCACCGTCGACCTGGACGAGGACTTCTGATCCCTCTCGGTGTCCCGCTCCTCCTGGGCCTTTCTGATCTGTCGGTCGATGCGCCGGTCGCGCACGATGCCGATCACTGACGGGAGGACCAGGAGGACGAGGATCCCGAGGACGGTGAGCATTCCGATCAGCGCTTGTGCCTGTGCCGTGTTCATGGACACCACTGTCGCGCCGAATGCTCCTTACCGTGAGTGGCAGGACTGCCGTACACCCTCGAATTACTGCCATTTCCCGGGCACACTGGCAGCATGCTGAAGAACGTGGCGGCCGTCCTGCTCGACGGTGTGCATCCCTTCGAACTCGGAGTCGTGTGCGAGGTCTTCGGCCTCGACCGGAGCGACGAGGGGCTGCCGGTGTACGACTTCGCGGTCGTCTCCGCGGAGGGCCCGGCACTGAGCACCCATGTCACCGGGTTCACGGTCTCGACCCCCTACGGCCTCGACCGCCTGGAGGAGGCCGATCTGATCGCCGTACCGGCCTCGGACGCGAACATCACCCGCACCTACCCGCCGGAGCTGCTGGCCGCCCTGCGCCGGGCCACGGACCGGGGCGCCCGCGTGCTCAGCGTCTGCTCCGGTGTCTTCGTGCTGGGCGCGGCCGGGCTGCTCGACGGGCGGCGCTGCGCGGTGCACTGGCGGCACGCGGACGCCCTCGCCCGGCGCCACCCGCGCGCGATCGTCGAGCCGGACGTCCTGTACGTCGACGAGGACCCGGTCATCACTTCGGCCGGCACCGCCGCCGGCATCGACGCCTGCCTGCACATCGTGCGCAAGGAACAGGGGCCGGAGGTCGCCAACAAGATCGCCCGGCGCATGGTGGTGCCGCCGCACCGCGACGGCGGCCAGGCCCAGTACATCGAGAGGCCGCTGCCGCGATCCCCGTGCGACACGGTCGCCGAGGTGCTGGTGTGGATGGAGCGCCACCTCGACGAGGAGGTCACCGTGGAGCAGCTCGCCGCCCGCGCCCATATGTCCCCGCGCACCTTCGCCCGCCGTTTCCAGCAGGAGACCGGCACCACCCCGTACCGCTGGATCCTGCGCCAACGGGTGCTGCTGGCCCAGGAGTTGCTGGAGAGCACCGACGAGACGATGGACGCGATCGCCGTCCGCACCGGCTTCGGCACGGCGGCGGCGCTGCGCCATCAGTTCGTCCGCGCCCTGGGCACGACACCGAACGCCTACCGGCGCACGTTCAGGGGCCCGCAGGCCGCCTGAACGTGCGTCCCGGCGCTCACCTGGGCAGCGCCCTCAGCAGCAGTCGGCGCGGACGGAGCGTGATGCCGATACGGGGCCGGTCATCGGACCCGGGCACCTGCTCGAAGCGGTAGGCGGACGCCACCGCCCCTGTGATGAGCGTGAGTTCGGCCATCGAGAAGTGGTCGCCCGGGCACTTCCGATTGCCCACACCGAACGGGGTCATCGCGTACTTGGGGGCGTCCTTCGCGCGCTCCGGAAGCCAGCGGTCGGGGTCGAACTCCGTATTCCGCTGGTACGACTGCGGATCGCGCTGGATCGCGTACGGGCTGTACACGAGGTCGGCCCCGGCTGGAATGCGATACCCACCGAGCTCGGTGTCGGTCGCCGCCCGCCGCGTCAATATCCATACGGCGGGGCGCAAACGCATTGTCTCGAGGATGACATTCGCCGTGTGCGTCAGCTTCCGGACGTCCTCGAATGCCACCGGCCGGTCGCCCACAACGGTTTTCACCTCGTCGCGGATCTTGTCCGTCTGATCCGGGTGATCCGTGAGGACCTGGAGGAGCGACATGACCATGGAACCCACTGTTTCGCTGCCGGCCGTGACTATCGCGACGACCTGGTCGTGGATCTCCTGTTCCCCGATGGGCTCGCCATTCTCGTCCTTCGCCGCCAGCAAAGCCGTCAGCAAATCGTCCGGCTTTTGACCGGATGCCCGGCGGGCCGCGACGATCTCGTCGACCAGGAGGTGCAAATCGGCCAATGCCCTGTTGAATTCCCGGTTGGCCGGAAACGGCAGGCGATACAGCGGTCCGAGCGGCACGACCATGCGCTGGTACATACCGCTGAACAGTGTGGCGAGCGCGGCGCAGATCCGCTCGGCCCGCTCGTCCATGTAGCTGCCGCGCATCAGGCAGCGGGCGGTGACGCGGACGGCCACGCGGAACGCCTCCGAGGTGACGTCGATGGTCTCGCCGGAACTCCACCGCGCCACCAGCGCATGCGCCTCCTCCGCCATGACGGGCCCGTAGGCGGGGATGGCGTCGAGCCGGAAGGCGGGCTGCATCGCCCGCCGTTGGCGCCGGTGCAGCGGCCCGACGGTGGTGGCCACCCCCTGCTTGCCGAGCAGGTCTTCGAGGGACTCCCACAGCGGGCCGCCGATGCTGAAGTCGGTGCTCAGCGCAAGGGCTCCGGTGAGTTCCGGGGTGGTGACCGCGTACACCGTCTTCGGGCCCAGCTTCAGCCGCACGACGTCGCCGTCGGCACGCAGCCGGGCCAGGAAGCCCAGCGGATCGCGGGCCAGTTTCCAGCCGTGGCCGAGGACCGGGACGCTGCCTGTGGCGAGGGGCGGAACACGCAGTTCCGCGGGCGCCTCGGGTATGACCGATTCCAGGGTCATTTTTCACCTGCCGCTTCGTTGTTGACGTACGGGGGTGTGGAGCGGTCGTCCCAGCTGTCGACCATGTACCGGCCGGACTCGTGGTGGAACCAGTACACGGTGCTGAACCAGTTCCGCATATTCGCGACGATCGCCCTTACGGCAACGCTCAGTTCCTTTCCCTGCACGGTTCCGTTCGCGAGGGTGTCGGCGAAGCGCAACGCCTCCATTTCGGCGGCAAGGAAATCGGATACACATCCCTCGACCCGTCGCCGTACTTCCCTGACCGCTTCTTCAAGGGTCAGTCCCTCATGGTGAATGAGACTGATTCCGAGATTGTGGACCTCATCTCCCGCGATTTCCTTGGGAAGCGAGCACAGATCGTTGTACCAGGCGGCGAATTCCTGGCTCAGCAGCGCCGCCCGCCGGTATGCGGGGTGTTTCCGCACAGCGTCGGGCAGTTCGCATTGCGCGCTCGGCTCGAGCAGATCGGTCCAGATCCAGTGTGCGAAGGTGAGCCGCCGGAGTTCGAGATACCCCTCGACCGTCGGGACGGTTCCCGAGGTGCGGTTGCGGAATTCCTGGTCGTACGCCTCGATCACCGCGTGGAAATGCCGCGCGAAGCGCGCGTTCCACTTCTTGCCGAGGAACGAGTACAGGCGCACCATGCTGTCCGCGAACCCCGCGACCAGGGGATCGGGGTGGTGCAGGTGGTTCCGTGGGGAGTCCAGGGCCGCATGCAGCTGGAACCTCAGCCTCCGCCAGGCCATGGGCCGTCGGTGGACGATGTCACGGTCGTGGCGGTCGTCCCAGACGAAGAACCACGCACTGTAGTCGGCTATCGCCTGCAAGACCTCGTCGGGCGCGCCGATGTAGTAGCCCGCCATGAGGTCGGTGTAGCACAGTCCGTCGGCATATTCTTCGACCTTGTCCGCCGGCATGAGCCGCTTTTCCAGCAGCCAGGAACGCGTCTTCTCCTGCAGGCGGGGCCAATACGGGTGCAGTTGACGGTGAAACACGGCTTCGATCACCGGTAGGGAGAGCGCCGGTGGTACCGCGACCACAGTCGCCGTCGATGAAGTGCTGTGTGGGAAAGCTGGCACGAACAACCCCTCTCAGCCGCCGGTTGACGCACGCCCCCTCCCGTCGTGCCGGGCGCGCGCCGTTGCGTATCCCCGCGCTTTCCATTCAGCACCACAACTGACCGGTCTGGGAACGGATTTGCCTCAACCACACCCTCAGGGTGCTGAGAATCCCCCTTGCCTGACTGAATACGGATCAGTTCATGCGTACAAGGGATCGAATGTGCGACGCACACATGGACGGCGCCCGGTCGGGAGAGGTATCCGACCGGGCGCCGTCAGCAAGATCTCTCAGTCGTTGGCCACCACGGGGTAGCGGGGCTCGTTCTCGGCCATCTGCCGCAGGGCGTCCTTGCGCTCGCGCTTGGAGAGCCGGTCGATGTAGAGGTAGCCGTACAGGTGGTCCGTCTCGTGCTGCAAACACCGAGCGAAGTAGCCGGTGCCGCGCACCTTGATCGGGTTGCCCTTCTCGTCCTGGCCGGTCACCTCGGCGTAGTCGGGGCGGGCGAGCGGCGCGTACGCGGTCGGCACGGACAGGCAGCCCTCGTTGCTGTCGTCCAGGCGGCGCTTGTCGGCGGGCAGGTCCACGAGCTTCGGGTTGCAGACCACACCGACGTGCCGCACGCCCTCGTCGTCCGGGCAGTCGTAGACGAACACCTTCAGGTCGACGCCGATCTGGTTGGCGGCCAGGCCCACGCCCTCGGCGGTGCGCTGGCTGGCGAACATGTCCGCGACCAACTGGTCCAGTTCCTCGCCGAACTCGGTGACGTCCTTGCACTCCTTGTGCAGCACCGGGTTCCCGACGACGGTGATCGGCCGCGAGGTCCCGCGCTCACGCCAGGCGGACTCGCGCTCCTCCACGTCCTCGGTGTCGATGACGAAGCCCTCGTCGTCCACGGGGAGCACGCCCGCGTGCTGCTGATCGGTGTCCTGCTGCGCCATGACCGACGTACGCCTTCCTGCAACCTGTGACAAAACCTGCAAGTACAGCCTACGGGGCGCACTGCGGTGGACTCCCCGGGATCCGCGGGCACACCCCGGTCAGCAGACCTCTTCCAGGTCCCGCCAGTCGCGGGAGTCCGGGCTGTCCGCGACCCAGCCGTCGAGCAGCCCGCGCACCAAAGAAGCGGGCGCCGCGACGCCACACTCGCGCTCCGGCACCCACAGCTGCCCGTCGGTGCGGTGGCCCAGGGGTCCCGGATGACCGGGCTCGCTGTGGTCGTGCGGGTCGAGGTGCTCGCCGTCGCCCTCGTCGGACGGCATCCGGGACTCGGAGCACATACGGCACAGCAGCCGCACGGACGAGGACCAGTCCTCGGCGGCGAAGCCCGCGTCGGCGGCCAGCTGCTCCAGTGCGTCCCGGTCCTCCTCGGTCGCCGCCTCCAGCAGCACGACCCAGGTCGGCACCGGCGAGGGTGCCCACAACTCGATCTCGTCGAAGACGGGGTAGGCGTGCCCGGCGGCCGTCGTGCGCTCGCCGTGCGGTACGCCGTCGTGCAGCACGACCTCGCCCCAGCGGCGCCCGGAGGACGGCAGCGGGATGGAGAGCACCTCGATACGGGCGGGGTCCAGCCTGCGCCCCCACACCACCTCGGCCTCGCCCTCCGGCGACAGCCGAACGGCCGCGCTGCCCAGATCCATCCCGGTGGGCTCGTCCGAGACGGTGGCGCCTCCAGGCACCCTCAGGCCGTACGCCTGCCAGGCGCGGCGGGCCAGCGGCCAGTCCTGCAGGGCGGTGGCGGCGATGCCCACGTTCCACCAGTCGGGCGCCCCGGTCTCCCGGTCGAGCAGGGCCACCGCACGCAGACCGGCGGCGCGGGCCTGCTCCCAGTCATGGCGGAACTTGTGCAGCAGGGCGAGGTTGAACCAGGACTCCGACAGCCAGGGCTCCAGGTCCGCGGCACGGGTCAGCAGCGCTCCCGCGTCCTCGTACCGGCCGTCGCCGATCAGCGTGAACGCGCGGTCGGTGGCCTGCCGCCAGGAGGCGGAGGGCCGGTGCCGTCCCTTCCCGAAGATCCTCACGATTCCCGCCTGCCAGTCCCTTGCGATTCCCGCCTGCCGGTTCCTTGACGTCCGCGGGGCCACGGGCCGAGCTGTGCCCCCGAACACCCTCTCCTCGCATCCAACCACGTAGGGCCGGACGGGCGCTCATTACCCATGGGTTACCCCGTCGCAGGCAAGGTCAGACCGTCTCTCTGCAACACCCTGGCGAGTGACTCCACGACCTCCGGCTGGTAGTCACGTGCGCCGGCGAGCCGCAGCCGCTCCAGGGCGCTCAGCGGTCCCCCTGGTCCCGTTTCTTCCCGCGCCATCTCCTCGTACGCGTTCACGGTCCGGACGATTCTGGCGTTGACCGGCTGCTCCGGGTAGGGGTCCGCCTGCCGCTCCACGACGACCGCGACCTCGGCGTCCACCCCGGTCTGGCGTACGACGGCCCCGCCGAGGAGCGCTATGCGCCGTTGCTCCTCGGCGGGCAGCGAGGCGGTGGCACCGTCGGGAACCGGGTCGACGAGGCTGAGCTGCCCGATGTCGTGCATGAGGGCCGCGTACTCCAGCACGGTCAGCTCGGGCTCGGTGAGGCCCAGCTCGCGGCCGACGGCCCGGCTGAGCGCGGCCACACGGCGGGCGTGCCCGGCGGGCGTGTACCCGGCGATCTCGGTGGCGCGTGCCAGGGAGGCGATGGTCTGCCGGTAGGTGGTGCGCACGGCCGCGTAGCGCCGGTAGGAGAGCTGGGTGAGCAGCAAGGGCAACGAGAAGACGGGCAGCGCCCACAGGCCCACCACGGCGACGGCCAGCGCCATCACGGCGCCGGTCGCGCACACGGCGGAGCCGATGCCGAGCCGGGCCCGCAGTTCGTCGCGCAGCAGTGGTCCGAACGGCCAGCGGGTCCGGGCGTGCGCCAGGACGGCGGCGAGCACGGCGTCGCAGAGCGTGGTGAGCACCAGCAGGGCGACGACGACGAGCGCGTAGGCGGGTCCGCCCCGGCCGTGCAACCTGCCCTGGTCGTAGAGCGGTTGGAAGCAGACGGCGGCGAAGCCTGCGGTCAGGAGACGGCGGGTGAGGTGGTCGGCGGTCGACCCACGGCCGCGGGCCACGTGCGGGACGCAGCCGGCGAGGGAGGCCGCGAGGACCACGGTGACGACCTGTGGCACGCCGTGGTGGGTGGGCTGTCCGGCGTTCTGTCCGAGCAGGGCGTAGGAGAGCGCCCCGGCGGCCCCCAGGGGCGCGGGCTCCCGCTCGTCGCTGCCGCTCCAGCGGGACAGCTCCCCGACGCCGACGAGCACCCCGAAGGCGAGGGCGACGGCAGGTTCGTCGAGGCCGCGCCAGAGCGTGAGGGCGAGGGAGCCGACGGCGAGGAGCCCGGCCGCCGCGTGGGCGAGGACGAGGGGGAGGCGGCCCGCCGTCATGCGCCGCCCCGGCCGTGTCCCCGACCGGCCGGCTGACCGGCCACGGGCAGGGCCGGGGGCGGCACGTTTGCGCGCACGTCGTCCGCGGTCACCGACGGATGCCAGCCGTGCCGGTGCAGTGCGCGGATCAGCGCCCGTACCATCGCCGGGTCGAACTGTGCGCCAGCGCACCGCTCCAGTTCCTGAACCGCGGCCTCGACGGGACGGGCGCGCCGGTAGGAGCGGGTCGAGGTCATCGCGTCGAAGGCGTCGGCGACCGCCACCACCCGGGCGAACTCGGGGATCTGAGAGCCCATCAGCCCGTACGGGTATCCGCTGCCGTCGAGCCGCTCGTGGTGGTGGAGGATCGCGGACCGCGCCTCGCCGAGGAACCCGATCCCGCGGACCATCTCGTGGCCGTACTCGGGGTGCAGCTCGATGATCCGACGCTCCTCGGGCGTGAGCGGTCCGTCCTTGCGCAACAGCCGTGTGGGCACGCCGAGTTTCCCGACGTCGTGCAGGATCCCGGCGAACCGGAGCACCTCGAGGCGCTCGTCGTCCATGCCGAGTTCACGGGCGATCATCACCGAGGCCTGGCCGACCCGCTCGCTGTGCCCGCGGGTGTACCCGTCCTTGATGTCGACGGCCTGGACGAGCGCTCGGATCGTCGCCTGGTGGGCGGCCCGTTCCCGGTGGTACTGGGCGAACACCCAGCAGGACACGTACATGGGCAGCAGCACGAGCAGCGCGGCGGGCGGTCCGTACGGGCTGCGCCACAGCACGGCCATCATCAGCCCGGCGAGCCCGTGCACGGCGACGGGTGCGAGGGAGCGCAGGAACAGCCCGCGCCAGGCTCGCCCGAGCTCCCGGCCTCGCTCCAGCAGGGGGCGCCCCCACCGCACCGGCACCCCCTCGGCCAGCGCCCGGATTCCGGTGTCGAGCGCGGTCAGCACCAGGCAGAACGCCACCACGGCGGCCCCGGCGGTCAGCAGGGCGTACGGGAAGTGGGGGCCGACGACCGCGTCACGGCCGCCCAGCGACCAGTGCACGCGGGACGCGGCCCATACGGCGAGGGAAAGCTGGGCGGCCCGCCAGCTCCGGCGCAGCCACGGCCCACGCTGTGCGAGGTGGGCGAGCAGCGCCCCCGGCAGCGGCACGAGCGCGGCGGCGGGGGGCGGCAGCAGAAAGGCCCCGGCGAGCAGTACGGGGAAGAACGTGCCGAGGCCCTCGGGGGCCCGGCCGGGGAGACGGTGGCGGGGGACCTGCTCACAGCCGGCGCAGAGCGCGGCGAGCAGGGCGACCGCCCACCAGGGGACCCGGATGTCCGGCACGGGAGCCACGCACAGCAGGACGCCGAGGACCGCACAGCCGACGTACACACGTGCCCATGGCGGAACCGGCCCCACGACGCACCTCCCCCGAACCCGCGCCCGGTCCCGAACCGGACGGGTCCGGTCATGCCCCTTTCAGGCTCCGGAGCCTAGAGGGAAGGGCGGCGCACAAGGGTGGCATTGGAGGAATCCGCGGGCCTATGACCCGCGGATTAGCACGTTCGAGTGACGGCCGTCGGAAGTCGACCCCGAGTCCGGCGAAGTCGACCCCGAGTCCTGCGAACGGGAGTTCAGGACTCCTGGGGCGTCACGGTCACGTCGTGCTCGGGCACCGCCTGGCCCGAACGGATCAGGTCGATGCGGCCCATGACCTTCGCCCGGAGGTCGCTCGGCACATCGTCATGGCCGCAGCACCGCTTGACCAGCTTCTTCACGGCCTGCTCCAGGCCGTACTTCTCCAGGCACGGCGAGCACTCCTGGAAGTGCTGCTTGAACTTGTCGCGATCGACGTCCGGCATCTCACTGTCGAGGAACTCGTACAGATGGTCGAGGACCTCACTGCAGTCCGTCTCGTGCGGCTCTCCGCAGCTCATGAGCCCGAGCCTTTCGCTTCGTTCGACTCTCCGGCGCCCGCCGGGACCAGCCCGCGCTCACGGGCGTAGTCCTCGAGCATGCCGCGCAGTTGACGGCGGCCCCGGTGCAGCCGGGACATCACCGTACCGATGGGTGTCCCCATGATGTCCGCGATCTCCTTGTACGCAAAGCCCTCTACGTCCGCGAGGTAGACGGCGATGCGGAATTCCTCGGGGATCGCCTGGAGCGCTTCCTTGACGTCCGAGTCGGGAAGGTGGTCGAGCGCCTGCGACTCGGCGGAGCGCAGACCGGTCGACATGTGCGACTCGGCGCGCGCGAGCTGCCAGTCCTCGATCTCCTCGGCCGCACTGCGCTGGGGCTCGCGCTGCTTCTTGCGGTACGAGTTGATGAAGGTGTTGGTGAGGATCCGGTACAGCCATGCCTTGAGGTTGGTGCCCTCGCGGAACTGGTGGAAGGACGCGTACGCCTTCGCGTACGTCTCCTGCACCAGGTCCTCCGCATCGGCCGGGTTGCGCGTCATGCGCAGCGCGGCCGAATACATCTGGTCGAGGAACTCGAGCGCGTCCCGCTCGAAGCGTGCACTGCGCTCCGCGGACGACTCCGCGCCCGTGCCCCGGCCCTCGGGCTGCTCCGCCTGGCCGTTTTCGGTCCCTGCGTCGGTACCGGTGACCGGACCCACCTCCTCCAGCGACGTGGCAGGACCGAAAGCGGTCCCACTGGAATCGGAGGATAGACGAACATCCTTACCCGCCGCCGCCCGAATAGGGGCGGTCTTGGTCGCGTGCAGCACCGTCCAGTCCAGGTCAGCGCTGCTGCGACGGCTCGGGCAGATGGTCGAACCCATGCGGCGGACTTCCTCTCTACGTGCGGTGCAGCACGGCACGTGCTGTCTGATCCCCACAACATTGGTCCGGCCCGCAACATTCCCGGGCGTCACCCGAGTGACGCGGCCCACTTCACCACGGCGTCGGTGACGATCTCCAGGGCCTCGTCCTGGGTGATGTCCGCACGCTTCGGCACGGCGAAGCCGTGATCGCCGTTCGGCACGTCGACGATCTCGTACGCCCACCCGTCGCCCACCACCGCCGTTGCACCGACGTGCTGCGCGCGCCCCCTTTTCACTTGCGGGAACTCCTCCGGTCGGCCGAACGGGTCGTTTCCGCCCTGGACGACGAGCGTGGGCACGCCCGCGCCGAGCAGCTCGTCGGCACGGGACTTCTCGGGCCTGCCCGGCGGGTGCAGGGGGAAGCTCAGCGCGAGCACGGCGGCGGCACCGAGCTCGGTGGCCGTACGGCAGGCGACGCGGGCCCCGGCGCTGCGCCCGCCGGAGATCACGGGCAGCCCGCTCTTCTTCAGGGCCGGCCACACCCCCCGCCAGCCCACGTCCAGCGTCTTGGGCGCGGGCGCCACCTTCTTGCCGGCGACACGCCAGGGTTGCTCCACAAGAGCGACGCTCACGCCGTGCGCGGGCAGCACCCGGGCCAGCGCCTGCAGGTCGCGCGCCTCGATGCCGCCGCCGGCGCCGTGGCTCAGGGCCAGGACGAGCTTCGCCCGCTTCGCGCGGTGCCAGGTGACACGGGCCGTTCCGGCGTCGGTCTCGACGCTCTCTGTCACATCCGTCACGTCAGAAGAGTGTGCCCTCTTCGGGTGCCTCCAGCTCCTTCAGGAGCTCAGGGCCGTTGTTGCGGACGTTACTGACCGCCGTGGAGACCGGGTAGGCGCGCATCAGGCCTGCGGGCGGCGGCTCCAGCAGGGAGCGCAGATCGTCGGGGTCCGTGCGGGACGGGTCGAGCCAGGCGTCCCAGCGGTCCGGGGTGAGCATCAGCGGCATACGGGGGTGGATGTCCGACAGGGAGTACGGGCCCTGGGCCGGGGCCACCGCGAGCGGGGTCGTCTCCGCCTCCGTCGTGATCACCGAGCAGGTCACCCACCAGGCCCCCGGATGGTCGTCCGGGAGGGTCTTGTCCCGCCAGAACTCGTACAGCCCGGCCATCGCGAAAACGGACCCGTCGGCGGGGAGCACGAAGTACGGCTGCTTGCGCGGGCGCTTCTTCTTTCCCTCGACCTCCAGGTCGCGCTCCTGCTTGCCGGTGACCCACTCGTAGTAGCCGTCGGCGGGCACGATGCAGCGGCGGGCGGCGAAGGCACGGCGGTACGACGGCTTCTCGTGCACCGTCTCGGCGCGCGCGTTGATCATCCGCGCGCCGCCCTCGGGTGTCTTGGCCCAGGACGGGACGAGACCCCACTTGAGCGTGCGCAGCTGGCGAACCGGCCGTTTGTCGTCGGCGTCCTTCAGGGGACGGTCCAGAACCGCGTAGACCTCCTTGGTCGGGGCCACGTTGTAGTCGGGCGCCAAGGTCTCCTCCGGCTCCCACTTCTCGACCTCAAAGATTCCTGCGAGATCCTCGGGCCTACGACTCGCTGAATACCGTCCGCACATACGTGCAACACTGCCAGATTCGACCAACCCAGGGAGCCACTACCAGCAATGGACAGCCTCGCCTCGACCTCGCTGAGCTCGCTGCCCGACCTCTGGGACCGGGTCTTCGGGACCCAGCCCGATCCCGATCTGTGGGTGGTGATCGCCACCCTGGTCGCCGCGTTCGCGGTGGTCCTGCCGCAGGGGGTGTGGCGGATATCGCGCAACGCCATCACCATCGCGCACGAGGGCGGCCACGGCCTCGTCGCGCTGCTCACCGGTCGCACCCTCACCGGTATCCGGCTCCACTCCGACACCAGCGGCCTCACCGTCAGCCGCGGCAAGCCGTACGGCCTCGGGATGATCCTCACCGCCTCCGCGGGCTACACCGCTCCCCCGCTCCTCGGCCTCGGCGGGGCGGCGCTGCTGGCCGCCGGGCACATCACCCTGCTGCTGTGGGCGGCCACCGCGCTGCTGGTGGCGATGCTGGTGATGATCCGCAACGCCTACGGGGCGCTGACCGTGGTCCTCACCGGGGGCACGTTCCTGCTGGTGTCATGGCTGGCCGGATCGCAGGTGCAGGCGGCGTTCGCGTACGCAGTGGTGTGGTTCCTGCTGGTCGGCGGGGTACGGCCGGCCTTCGAGCTGCAGGCGAAGCGGGCGCGCGGCGGCGCCCGGGAGTCGGATGCGGACCAGCTGTCGCGGCTCACCCATGTGCCGGCGGGGCTGTGGCTCTTCCTGTTCCACGTGGTGTCGCTGTGCTCGCTGATGGGGGGCGCACAGTGGCTGCTGCGGGTCTGACGGCCCGGGAGCCCGCCTCCACCCGCCTCCCCCCGCACGGCGGGACATGAACGGGCACGAGAGGGCATGAACGGGCATGAATGGGCACGAACGGGCATGGGCGCGCATATATGCACGGCAATTTCGGCCCCGTATATCAGCCTGCTGTTTCGCTCGGATTTCGCCGATTTTGATCAAGATCTCCGGACTGGGCCAACCACTAAAGTGGGGCGCATGACCGTTCACCCCGCACACACCGCCCTCTGGCCCGCCCCGCACGCGAGCGGAGCCGTCGACGCGACGGTCCACGTGCCCGGGTCCAAGTCGGTCACCAACCGTGCCCTGGTCCTCGCCGCCCTCGCCTCCGAGCCCGGCTGGCTGCGCCGCCCCCTGCGCTCCCGCGACACCCTGCTGATGGCCGCCGCCCTGCGCGCGATGGGCGTCGGCATCGAAGAAGGGGTCGGCCCCGACGGCTCCGGCGAGACCTGGCGGGTGATTCCCGCCGCGCTCCACGGCCCGACCAGGGTCGACGTGGGCAACGCCGGCACCGTGATGCGCTTCCTGCCCCCGGTGGCCGCGCTCGCCGACGGCCCCGTCCGCTTCGACGGCGACCCGCGTTCGTACGAGCGCCCCCTCAACGGCGTGATCGACGCCCTGCGCGTCCTCGGCGCCCGTATCGACGACGACGGCCGCGGCACACTGCCGCTGACCGTGCACGGCAGCGGCGCGCTGGACGGCGGCCCGGTGTCGGTCGACGCCTCGTCGTCCTCGCAGTTCGTCAGCGCCCTGCTGCTCTCCGCGCCGCGCTTCAACCAGGGCGTCGAGGTCCGCCACACCGGCTCGACCCTGCCCTCGCTGCCGCACATCCGTATGACCGTCGACATGCTGCGCGCCGTCGGCGCCCAGGTGGACACCCCGGAGTCGGGCGGCGAGCCCAACGTCTGGCGGGTCACGCCCGGCGCCCTGCTCGGCCGCGACCTGACCGTCGAGCCGGACCTCTCCAACGCCCAGCCGTTCCTCGCGGCCGCCCTCGTGACCGGCGGCACGGTCGTCATCCCCGACTGGCCGGTGCGCACGACCCAGCCCGGTGACCGGCTGCGCGAGATCTTCACCGAGATGGGCGGCTCCTGCGCGCTGACCGAGCGCGGCCTCGAATTCACCGGTTCGGGTGCCATCCACGGCATCGACGCCGACCTGAGCGAGGTCGGCGAGCTCACGCCCGGCATCGCGGCGGTCGCGGCCCTCGCCGACTCCCCGTCGACCCTGCGCGGCGTGGCCCATCTGCGACTGCACGAGACGGACCGCCTGGCCGCGCTCACCAAGGAGATCAACGAGCTGGGCGGCGATGTCACCGAGACCGCCGACGGCCTGCGGATCCACCCGCGCCCCCTGCACGGCGGGGTCTTCCACACGTACGACGACCACCGCATGGCCACCGCGGGCGCGATCATCGGCCTCGCGGTCGACGGTGTGCAGATCGAGCACGTGGAGACGACGGCCAAGACGCTGCCGGAATTCCCCGAGCTGTGGACCGGGATGCTCGGGAACTGACGGGCGGACTCAAGATCATGCGCCGCTACGGCAAGCACACCGACGAGGACGACATCCGCACTCGCCCGAACCGCAAGGGCAACCGGCCGCGTACGAACATCCGGCCCAAGCACGAGGACGCGGCCGAGGGCATGGTCCTCACCGTCGACCGCGGCCGGCTGACCTGTCTGGTCGACGGCCGTGCGGTCATGGCGATGAAGGCCCGCGAACTGGGCCGCAAGGCCGCGGTGGTCGGAGACCGCGTCGCCCTCGTCGGCGACCTGTCCGGCACGAAGGACACCCTCGCCCGCATCGTCCGTATCGAGGAGCGCTCGTCGGTCCTGCGGCGCACGGCGGACGACGACGATCCCTACGAGCGCGTGGTCGTCGCCAACGCCGACCAGCTGGCCATCGTCACGGCTCTGGCCGACCCCGAGCCGCGCCCGCGCCTGATCGACCGCTGTCTGGTCGCGGCGTACGACGGCGGCCTGGAGCCGCTCCTGGTGATGACGAAGTCCGACCTCGCGCCGCCCGACAAGCTGCTGGAGCTGTACGGGGCGCTGGACTTCCCGTACGTCGTCACCAGCCGTGAGGAGCTGGAGAGCGGGAACGCGGCAGACCGGGTGCGCGAGCATCTGGACGGCAAGATCACGGCGTTCGTCGGGCACTCCGGTGTGGGCAAAACGACGCTGGTCAACGCGCTGGTGCCGGAGGACCGGCGGCGTACGACGGGCCAGGTGAACGCGGTGACCGGCCGCGGCCGGCACACCACGACCTCGGCGCTCGCGCTGCCGCTGCAAAAGGCGCGGGGCTGGGTCATCGACACCCCGGGCGTACGGTCGTTCGGACTCGCGCACATCGACCCGTCCCGGGTGATCCACGCCTTCCCCGACCTGGAGCCCGGCACCGAGGGCTGCCCGCGGGCGTGCAGTCACGACGAACCCGACTGCGCGCTGGACGACTGGGTGGCCGAGGGGCACGCGGACCCGGCGCGGCTGTACTCCCTGCGCAGGCTTCTGGCCACACGGGAGCGGAAGGAAGGGGACTGACCTCCACGTTGTTTGCGTCCGTGGTGTCCCGGTAAAGGCTTACTCGCGCACAGGGCCGGATCCGACCAGACGACGCAGTCGACGTGGGGACGCGGGAGGACGAGACATGGCGTGGCTGCTGGTCATCGTGGCGGGGCTTCTCGAGACCGGTTTCGCCGTCTGCCTCAAGCTCTCGCACGGTTTCACCCGGTTCTGGCCGACGGTCGCGTTCGCCTGCTTCGCGCTCGGCAGCTTCGGCCTGCTCACGCTCTCCCTGAGAAAGCTGGACGTGGGTCCGGCGTACGCGGTCTGGACGGGCATCGGCGCGGCGGGAACGGCGATCTACGGAATGGTGTTCCTGGGCGACCTGGTCTCGACCCTGAAGATCGTCTCGATCACGCTGGTGGTCGGAGGAGTGATCGGCCTGCAGCTCTCGGGCTCGGCTCACTAAGGGCCGCGCCCCCGAGGGGCGCGGGAAGCGCGCGATCAACCACAGACGGCCCGCAGTCGCCCGACAGCGCTACCGGCACCCCATGAGCCGCACAACTCACCGAAGCGGCCGCGGCAACGCATGCCGCACCAGCTCCGCAACCCCCTCCCCCGGCGGAGCCGCCACACACGAAAGGGAGAGCCGGGCGACCAGCTCACAGGCGCGCGCCAGCTCCATGACATCCGCCTTGGCCATGCCGGGCACGGCCACCGCGGCAACGGCGCGGTCTCGGACCAGGCCCACGAAGTCCGAGGGCGAGGGCAGCGGCCCATCGGCCCGCCGTTGCGCCGGCACCGCGGAGCTGGACGGCACCGCCGAGAGCGTCGGCGTGGGCAGGCGCTCGCTCCAGCAGCCGGTGAGCATGGCGCGGACGAGGGCGTTGTCACGGGCGGCCGACGCGGTCCACTCGGCGGCCGCGGCCAGCCGATCGCGGGGGTCCGCGTGGGCGGCGAGCGCGCGCTCGACACCGGAGAGGTAGCTGTCGGCCTCCCGGCGCACCAGGGCCCGGGCGAGCCCCTCCTTGCTGCCGAACTCGTTGTACAGCGTCTGGCGGGAGACACCGGCCACGGCGGCCACGTCCACCATGCGTACGGCGGACCATGGGCGGCGCGCGAGCGCCGTATAGGCGGCGTCCAGTAGGGATTCCCGCGCTGCAGGCATCATCGCCTCCCTCGGGGCCGGCGGCTCTGACGCACAGATTTGACGCGCATACCGGCACTGTCAAGGGTTCGCGGCGGCGCCAGGGGGCGTACACCCTTCATCGCGCGCCGTGATCACGCCACAGCGACCGGTTGGCACTGAGGTGCCCCGCGAAGATCCGCCGGGCCGTGTGGCCGTCCCCCGGAGAGGGCAGATACGGTTCGGTCATGCCCGACTATCTCGATGACCTGCGTCTCGCCCATGTGCTCGCGGACGCGGCCGACGCCGCGACCATGGACCGGTTCAAGGCCCTCGACCTCAAGGTCGAGACCAAACCGGACATGACGCCGGTCAGCGAGGCCGACAAGTCCGCCGAGGAGCTGATCCGCGGCCAGCTGCAGCGCGCCCGGCCGCGCGACGCGATCCTCGGCGAGGAGTACGGCATCGAGGGCACGGGCCCGCGCCGCTGGGTCGTCGATCCGATCGACGGCACCAAGAACTACGTACGCGGCGTGCCGGTGTGGGCCACGCTGATCTCCCTCATGGAGGCGGGCGAGGGCGGCTACCAGCCCGTCGTCGGCGTCGTCTCCGCCCCCGCGCTGGGCCGCCGCTGGTGGGCGGCGAAGGGGCACGGCGCGTTCACCGGCCGCAGTCTGTCCTCGGCGTCCCGGCTGCACGTCTCGCGCGTCTCGAAGCTGTCCGACGCGTCCTTCGCGTACTCCTCACTGTCGGGCTGGGAGGAGCAGGGGCGGCTGAACGGCTTCCTGGACCTGACGCGGGCGGTGTGGCGCACCCGCGGCTACGGCGACTTCTGGCCGTACATGATGGTCGCCGAGGGCTCGGTCGACATCTGCGCCGAGCCCGAGCTGTCCCTGTGGGACATGGCCGCGAACGCGATCATCGTGACCGAGGCCGGCGGCTCCTTCACTGGCCTCGACGGCCGCCCGGGCCCGCACAGCGGCAACGCCGCCGCCTCCAACGGCCTGCTCCACGACACCCTGCTCGACCACCTGAACGACCGGTATTAGACATCAGGGGTGTATTTGTGCACCTTGAGCGCCCCTGAACTCACGTCGCGCGCCCTCTTGTTGACCCGTCCTTTGCCTGCAACTCTGAGAGTCCCCCACTTGTGAATTTGTGAAGCATGGAACAGGCGCGTCCGGCGGGCGGCAACCAACGGATCCGGAGCCCTGAGCCCGTGCCTTCCCGTGCATCTCATAGGAGGTGGCTCCGCCCCATGCTCGTCCGCGACGCCATGAGCACGGTGGTCCTCACCATCGGCCCCGCACACACCCTCCGCCAGGCAGCAACCCTGATGTCCGCCCGTCGCGTCGGCTCGGCCGTGGTCCTCGACCCGGACGCCGGCGGTATCGGCATCCTCACCGAGCGCGACATCCTCAACTCCGTCGGTCTGGGACAGAACCCGGACACCGAGCGGGCCCACGCCCACACCACCACGGACGTCGTGTTCGCCGCGCCGTCCTGGACCCTCGAAGAGGCTGCACGCGCCATGACTCACGGCGGCTTCCGGCATCTGATCGTCCTCGACCGCAACGAGCCTGTCGGCATCGTCTCGGTCCGCGACATCATCCGCTGCTGGGCCCCGGTCCGTCAGCGCGTCCCGGCCGCGACCGGCTAGGACCTGTCCCCTCCGGCACACGGACGGGCCGGAGCCCCCACAGGGATTCCGGCCCGTCCCCTACGACAAGCGGTCCAACCCGGTCAGCCACACAGGGCCTGGACTGCGGCCTCCGGACGCCTGCCGAAGTCTCCGTCGGCCCGACGGGCTCCGACCGTTCCTGTTGTCCGGCCAAAGCCGAACTCAATCCTATGTTGGATAAAATCCAAGTCAAGGAGAGATCCAAAGTAACACCTGTTCGGAAATCAGTCTCCCTGCTGTTAGGCTGACTTTTATGAGTGACCTTCTGGAACGGCTGCGCGGACGCGGATGGCGGATGACCGCGCAGCGGCGCGTGGTGGCCGAGGTCCTCGACGGCGACCACGTTCACCTGACGGCCGACGAGGTGCATGCGCGGGCTGTCGCCAAGCTGCCCGAGATCTCCCGGGCGACCGTCTACAACACGCTGGGCGAGCTGGTCTCCCTCGGCGAGGTGCTCGAGGTCACCACCGACAAGCGCGCCAAGCGGTACGACCCGAATGCGCACCGGCCGCACCATCACCTGGTCTGCGCCCGCTGCGGCGCGATCCGGGACGTCCACCCGACGGGCAACCCGCTGGCCGACCTCCCCGACACGGAGCGCTTCGGCTTCACGGTCTCGGACGTCGAGGTGACGTACCGCGGGCTGTGCCCGAACTGCGCGGCAGCGTAACCACGGCTCCCCCTCGGGCCCCGGCACCACACAGGTGCCGGGGCTTTTCGCTGCGCAGGAGCCCGAGGTTCGAGCAGTGCCGCCGAACTGGTGCGGAGTGCAGGGCAGTTGCGCACAAGGGTGCGAGCTTCGTCACAAGGAAGCGGAGGAGGCGGAGGGACACCGGCCGTGAACGCACCAGGGCCGGAACCCTTTTCGGATTCCGGCCCCGGTTCTTCAGTAGCGGGGACAGGATTTGAACCTGCGACCTCTGGGTTATGAGCCCAGCGAGCTACCGAGCTGCTCCACCCCGCGTCGGTGAACGCAACATTACGTCAAGGACGCGTACAGAGGCAAATCGCTTACGGCACGGTGCGGATCCCCGCATCCCGTCACGCCGACAACTCCTGCCTCAGCGCATCCCGCAGCCGTGCCGCCCGCTCGGACACCTCGGCGGGGCCGAGCGACACCGCGCGGTCGGCCCACCGTTGTCCCTCCGCCAGCTCTCCCCCGCGCGCATAGACGAGGGCCAGCCGCAGGGCGGCCCGTCCGTGTCCCGCGTCAGCCGCCCGCGTCCACCACAGCGCCGCCTCCGGTTCGCTCCCCTCCCGCGCCAGCAGCAGCCCCAGATTGAACGCCCCGTTCCGCGACCCGCCCTCGGCCGCCTCCCGGTACCAGCGGGCCGCCTCCACGACATCGCCCCGCGCGGCGGCCAGCATCCCGACCCGTACCTGCGCCCGCCGGTGTCCCTGCGAGGCCGCCCGCTCGTACCACTCCTCGCACTCGCTCTTCTCGTTCGACGGCTCGCCCAGTTCATGCGCGGGCGCCGGCGGACGGCGGGCGTCCAGCAGGGTGGCCAGCCGGTAGGCGGCCTCCGCGCTGCCGCCCCCGGCGGCGCACCGCAGATGCCGCTCGGCCGTCGGTTCGTCGCCCTCCCGCAGCCGCGCGATACCGACCTGGAGCGCGGCCTCGGTGTGCCCGGCGGCCGCAGCCCGCTCGTACCAGCCCAGCGCCGCCTCGTCGTCGCTCCGGCCCGCGTACAGGATCCCGAGGTTGAACGCGGCGTCCACGCTCCCCGCCTCGGCCGCCTTGGAGAACCACGGTTCGGCACCCGTCGTGTCCCCGCCCTGCAGCAGCAGGATGGCGAGCGCGTTCGCCGCCTCGCGGTGCCCGGCGTACGCCGCCCGCCGGTACCACTGCTCGGCCTGCGCGGTCCGTGCCTGCTCGGCGCAGAGCAGCCCGAGGTTGTATGCGCCGTTGACATCGCCGGCGTCCATCGCCGCCCGGTACCACCGCTCGGCGGTCTGCGTCTCGCCGCGCTCGGCGTGCAGTGCGCCCAGCGCGTTCGCCGCGTTGCCGTCGCCCTCCTGTGCGGCCCGCAGCCACCAGACGGCGGCGCTCTCGGTGTCCCCCGCGTCCCGCAGCAGGAAGCCGAGGGCACAGGCGGCCCGCGCCTCCCCGTCCTTGGCGCTCGTCAGGTACCAGCGCCCGGCCTCCTTGAGGTCGCCCCGCTTCTCCAGGATCGCCCCGAGATGCAGCGCGGCCCGCCGGTGCCCGCGCGCGGCGGCCTGCCGGTACCACTGCTCGGCCTCGTCGAGCGCGGACGGCTCGACACCGTTGTCACCGGCGGCCTCCTGCTCGTGCAGGGCCTTGCGGTCCAGCGCGCGCGCCATACGGTAGGCGGCCTCGCGGTGCCCGCGCTCGGCGGCGGCCCGCATCCACCGTCCGGCACCGTCGTCACCGCGGTGCTCCAGCAGGTCGGCGAGCGCGTATGCGCCGAGGGCATGGCCCTGTTCGGCGGACTGGCGCAGCCAGTACTCGGCGGCGGGTTCGTCGCCGCGCTCGCGATGGTGCCGTCCGAGCGCGTGCGCGGCCGCCGCGGACCCGGCGACGGCGGCGACCCGCCACCAGCCTGCCGCCTCGTCGGGGTATCCGCGCTGATGGAGGAGGACGCCCAGGTTGTTGGCGGCGGCGCGGTCGCCCGCGGCGGTGGCAGCACGCAGTTGGGGCTCGGCTCCGTCGAGATCACCACGGCGCAGCAGCATGGCCCCGAGGACGCTCATCGCCTCGACGTCGCCGGCTTCGGCGGCGAGCCGCTGGCGCGCCTCTTCGGCGGCCTCGCCGGTCTCGTCCCGAGCGGAGACGACCTCACCGCTTTCGGCCCGCTCTGCGGGCTGCACAATTCGCCCTGACTCGAACAGAGTTGCCTTGTCCCCCATAACGTCCATCGTCGCACCACCTGCAACCTGGGTACACCTGGTATACCGCAGCCAGTGAGGTCACTTCAGCGTTTTGTCGACATGCCCACAGAGAGACAAGTCAAACACACAATGGCCAACTACCCCCGCAAGGAGCCGCACTTCACGCGAGTCACCAGGTCACGCCGTACGCCTCCTCGTGTCGCCGCACACGTCGAGGGCCCGGATCCATGATCAGGATCCGGGCCCTCGACTTCAGTAGCGGGGACAGGATTTGAACCTGCGACCTCTGGGTTATGAGCCCAGCGAGCTACCGAGCTGCTCCACCCCGCGCCGTTGTCGGGCAACCGTATCACGGCGCTGGAGGGCATCCGTCATCCGCCCGGGCTGCTGCTCGGACTGCTGCTGGGCGAACTGCTCGGCGAACCGCTCGGTGAGCTGCTCGGACCGGCGGACGGGCTGCTGCTGCTCTTGCTGCCGCCGCTGCCGCTGGTCCTGCCGGCCTTGGACTGCGCATCCTCGGCCTTCTTGAGCGCGGCCTGGAGGTCCTTCTGTGCCTTTCCGTACGCTTCCCAGTCGCCCCTCTTGAGGGCCTCCTGGCCCGCGTCGAAGGCCTTCTGGGCGTCGTTGAGCGCCTGTTGGACCGTCGGGTTTCCGGACGTCGGAGGGTTGGCGGTACCGGTGTCCGGCGGCGAGGTCGAACCCTGCACCCCGAAGACCTTGTTGAGCGCCTGGTCGAGCGTGTCCTCGAACGCGGTGTTTCCGCCGTAGGTCACCAACACCTTGCGCAGCAGCGGGTACTTGAGCCCGCCGCCGCGTACGTAGACGGGTTCCACGTACAGCAGTCCGCCGTCGAGCGGGACGGTGAGCAGATTGCCGTACTCGATGTCGGAGTCGCCGCCCTTCAGCAGTCTGATGGACTCGGCGATGTCCTGCTCGGAGTTGAACTGGCTCTGGACCTGTTTGGGTCCGTCGACGGTCGTGCTCGTCGGCAGTTTCAGGATTCTGATCTTGCCGTAGTCGCTGGTGCCCGCCTCGGAGTCGACCGACATGAACGCGCTGAGGTTGTCACGGCCGTTCGGCGTCAACGTCGTCGTCAGCGAGAACGCCTGCGACTGCTGGTCGGGCATCTTCATGCTCAGGTAGTACGGCGGCACCGCGTCGCCCGACTTGTTGGTCGGGTCGTCCGGCACCTGCCACACCTCGCTGCCGCTGAGGAACGTCTGCGCGTCCTTCACGTGGTAGCGGGTCAGCAGCTCGCGCTGGACCTTGAACAGGTCCTGCGGGTAGCGCAGGTGGGCCATCAGCGAGGACGAGATGTCGCTCCTGGGCTTGACCGTGCCGGGGAACGCCTTCATCCAGGTCTTCAGGACCGGGTCCTGGGTGTCCCACTGGTAGAGCGTGACCTTGCCGGTGTACGCGTCGACGGTCGCCTTCACCGAGTTGCGGATGTAGTTGACCTGGTTCTGCTGCGCCAGCACCGCGCGCTGGGTGTTGCCCGCGGTCAGCGAGTCGGCCGTCGTGTCGCCGAGCGTCGTACGGGAGGCGTACGGATAGCCGTTCGTCGTCGTGTACGCGTCGACGATCCACTGGATGCGGCCGTCGACGACCGCCGGGTAGGCGTCGCCGTCGATGGTCAGCCAGGGCGCGACGGCCTCGACGCGGTCCTTGGGCGTGCGATTGTACAGGATCCGCGAGCCCTCACCGATGGCACCGGAGTAGAGGATCTGCGGCTCACCGAAGGCCACCGCGTACGCGGCCCGGTTGATCGGGCTGGAGAGGCTGACCCCGCTCCTGTCCTGGTAGCTGGTGGTCTTCTCGCCGTTGTCGTCGGAGTAGTCGATCTCCTTCTGGGGACCGCCGACGATCGAGTACGTGGTGGTCTTCTCGCCGTAGTAGATCCGCTGCTGGTACGTCGGCAGGTCACCCTTCGACGGCAGGTCGGACTCGGTGAAGACGGGCTGGCCGTTGGCGTCGGCGGTGGTGCCCTTGGCGGCGACCACGCCGAAGCCGTGGGTGTAGCGGAAGTGGTCGTTGATCCAGTTCTGCTTCGGGATGCCCGAGAGGTTCAGCTCGCGCAGACCGATGACCGTGTCCTGGTCCTTGCCGTCCTTGTTGTACCGGTCGACGTCCAGGTTGGTCGGGAACGCGTAGTAGTTCTTCATCTGCTGGAGCTGCTGGAACGTCGGGGAGACGATGTTGGGGTCCAGCAGACGGATGCTCGCCGTGGCGTTCGCCTCGTCGCGCAGCTTGTTCTTGTCCTTGGTGCCGCTCGCTCCGGCGTACTCGGTGACCTGGGCGTCGTCGATGCCGTACGCCTCGCGGGTCGCCTTGAGGTTCTTCTCGACGTAAGGCGCTTCCTTGGCCTGCTCGTTCGGCTGGACCTGGAACTTCTGGACGATCGCCGGGTACAGCCCGCCGATGAGGATCGCGGAGAGGACCATCAGGCCGAAGCCGATGACGGGCAGCTGCCAGGTGCGCCGCCACAGGGTCGCGAAGAACAGCAGCGCGCAGATGACCGCGATGCAGAACAGGATCGTCTTGGCCGGCAGGTAGGCGTTCGCGTCGACGTACCTGAGGCCCGTCCAGTTGCCGGTCGCCTTGAAGTCGCTGGACTTCACGGCGAGTCCGTACCTGTCGAGCCAGTAGGCGACCGCCTTCAGGGCAACGAAGACGCCGAGCAGCACCGACAGGTGCCCGGTCGCGGCGGCCGTGGCGCGCGCCCCGGGAGAGGTGATCCTGAGGCCGCCGTACAGATAGTGCGTGAGCGCGGCGGCGATCAGCGACAGCACCGTGGCGGCGAAGCCGAAGCCGAGCAGGAACCGGTACCAGGGCAGGTCGAAGGCGTAGAAGGACACGTCCAGGTGGAACTGGGGGTCCTTCTGGTGGAAGGGCACGCCGTTGACCCACATCAGCCAGGTCCGCCACTGGCTGGAGGCGGACGCGCCCGCGATCAGGCCCACCAGGGCGGTGATCCCGAGCATCAGCCACTTCTTGTAGGGCGCGATCCCCATCCGGTAGCGGTCGAGGCTCTGCTGCTCCATGGACATGGCGCTCAGCGGCGGGCGCAGCCGGTGTGCGAGCCAGATGTTGAAGCCGACCGCGGCCGCCATCAGCAGGCCGAAGACGAAGAAGAGCCCGATCTTGGTCCACAGCGTGGTCGTGAAGACGGACGAGTACTTCACCGACCGGTACCAGAGCCAGTCCGTCCAGAAGCCGGCGAACATGACGAACGCCATGCCGAGGACGGCGAGGACCCCCAGCGTCATCAGCAGGGTCCGGGCGCCCCGGGACGGGCGGCCCACTCTGATCCGTGGCCCCGTCGGGCCTCCGCCGCGGTCCGGCATCTGGAAAGCCAAGGTGCGCACCTCGAAGTTCGCTGTCGATTCTTCAGGCCCCCGTGAACGCGGACCATGGATGAGGCTCCACGATCGCGGAGCCTCATCTATGCAACTTACTGGCGCTTTACTCGGTTCCCGGATCCGGGTGGGAACGAGGCAGGATTGTGACCATGTCCAACACTCCCATGGCAGCGAACCCGCTCACCCGGGCCGTGCTCGAGATCGACGAGTACGTCTCCGGCCTCGGCTGGGACCAGCCCGCTCGCCTCTTCGCCCTCGTAGACACCGCGCGACTGCGGACCGAGGAACCCTCGCTCGCGGCCCAGCTCGGCCTGGAGGACGAGTCCGAGACCGCCGGTCTCACCCCGGTCGAACAGGACGAGATCCCTGCCGACAGGCCGCTGGACGAGTTCCTCGGCACCATCGCCTGGCCCGACGCGGTGGCCGGCTGCGCGCTGACGGTGGAGCGGCTGATGCTGCCGCCGTCCGCGGAGTCCCAGGTCCCCGAAGGGCTGAGCGGGAAGAAGCTGGCGAAGTGGGTCGCCGAGCACCCGGAACGCCAGGAGGTGCGGATGACGGTGGCGGTCCTGCGGGACGGCGCGCGCGAGTCGGCGGTGCGGCTGCGCGAGAAGGACTCGGCGACGGAGGTGCTGACGGGTCCGGACCTGGTGCCGGGGCTCGCGGAGGCGCTGTCGGCGACGTTCGAGGACTGATCACTTCGTGTACGCGGCTGGGGGCGCCCGGTGTTTCCGGGCGCCCCCAGTCACGACGATGTGCGTCAGCCCTTGGTGGTGCACTTGGGCAGGTCGGCGGTCTTGCCCGTGCGGATGTCCTTGAGGGCGTTCAGCGCGTCCTCGATGGTGTTGACCTTGACGAGCGTGAGCCCCGCGGGGGTGTCCTTGGCGGCGGCCGCACAGTTGTCCTTGGGCGTCAGGAAGTACTGGGCGCCCTTGCTGCGGGCGCCGACGGTCTTCATCTCGACGCCGCCGATCGGACCGACCTGGCCGTTGTCGTCGATCGTCCCGGTGCCCGCGACGAAATTGCCGCCGGTGAGGCTGCCCGGAGTGAGCTTGTCGTAGATCCCGAGCGCGAACATCAGTCCGGCGCTGGGTCCGCCGACGTCGGCGAGCTTGATGTCGATGGTGAACGGGAACGTGTGATCGGTCCCGGCGGAGATCCCGACGATGGCGCGCTCCTGACCACTGTCGTGGGACTTCGCCGTGGTGATCGTCACATTCTGGGTCTTGGTGGCCGTCTTGTGCGTCTTCTCGGCGGCGGCCTGTTCCTTGGCGGGCACGACCGCGAACACGACGTCCTGGCCGGGCTTGTGCTTGGTGACCAGCTTGGCGACGTCGTCGGGCGCCTTCACGGCCGTTCCGTCGACGGCCTTGATGACGTCCCCGGCGTGCAGCCTGCCCTCGGCGGGCGACCCCTTGAGGACGGTGGAGACGATCACCCAGGACTTCACGGGGATGCCCAGTTCCTTCAGGGCGGCGACCTTGGCGCTCTCCTGGGACTGGCTGAACTCCTCGGCGTTCTCCTGCGTGGACTGCTGCTCGGTCTTGCCGTCCGGGTAGAGCGTGTCGTGCGGCACGACCTTGGTGTCATGCGCAAGCCATCCGTAGACGGCCTCGACCAGGTTCATGTTGTAGTCGGCGCTGGTGACCCGGACCGTGGTCATGTTCAGATGGCCGGTGGTCGGATAGGTCTTGCGCCCGGAGATCTGCAGCACCGGCTCGCCGTCGTGCTCCGCGAGCGTGTTCACCGTCGGACCCGGGGACAACTCCGAGTACGGCACTTTGATGAACACTCCCGCGCACAGGAGCGCGATCAGCATCAGGGTGGAGGCGAGCATCGTCGCGGTGCGGCGTGGCATGGAACGACAGTACGGGAAGGTGCTGTCAGCGCACCGCCGGGGCCGTCCGTACGAGCGGGCGGCCCCTGCCCCGGGTGCCCTCAGCTGCCCGAGTGGGACTTCTCCATGGCCTCGCGGAAACGCGCGTATCCGGCGAGCTCGGAGCCGTCACCCGCCGCCTTGCGGTTCCGGCTGGCCCAGCTCCCCCACAGTCCGGCACCGATCGCAGCCAAAAGCGGAATCAGCAACCAGGCGAGCGCCGCCATGCCGACCTCCCAACCCCATGAGCGACCGCAACTGACTGATCAGCAGATTAGCCATCCGCAGTGTCAACGCTCACGCCAGGGGTACGGTTACGCAACCGGAGTCCCGGTGAGAGGTCGGTTAACCCGCGTGGAGGGGGTCAGCAGGCCCCCACCCACTCCTCCGTCCCGTCGGAGAACTTCTGGTGCTTCCAGATGGGCACCTCGTGCTTGAGGTCGTCGATCAGCTTGCGGCAGGCGTCGAAGGCCTCGCCTCGGTGGGGACATGCCACGGCGACGACGACGGCGAGATCACCGACCCGAAGATCCCCCACGCGATGCACCGCGGCGAGCGCCCGCACGGGATATTCGGCGACGACCTTCTCGGCGATCCGCCGCATCTCGGCCTCGGCACCGGGATGGCACGAGTACCCGAGCGCGTCGACATCGGCCCCGCCGTCGTGGTTCCGCACGGTCCCGACGAACAACGCGGTCCCGCCGGCGGCATCGTCACCGACGGCCCGGAAGACCTCGTCGACGGAGAGCGGGGTGTCACGGATCGCAAGCAGCTTGATGGGATCGTCCGCCGCCTGCTCACCGGGGTGGTCGCTGTGGGGTGCCATGCCCCCATCGTGCCGTACGCCGGTGACAACGAGGAACAGAAGATTTACCTGGCACGCGCGCGAGCTGGTTCGGAGCGTCCTACAGGGGGCGGGCAGAGCATCCAGGGCATCATCGCCACTCAGTGCAGCTCAGCCACTTCCAGCCCGTCCGGAGCTTGAGGACGAGGCCGTTCAGGCCGAAAGCGGAGGTCTGGGGGCGGCAGCCCCCAGGGCAGAGGCGCGGGGGACGCAGTCCCCGGCGGGGTCCCCGGGGGCAGCGCCCCCGGGGGCGGAAGACCGGAGGCCCCGCCCCGGCGCACCCGCGCCCACCCCATCAGATCCGCCGCCGAGCCTTCCGCGCCCGCCGCACCACCGCAGCCGCACCCAGCAGAGCCACCGTCGCCCCCGCGGCCCCCGCCGCCGTCGCGTCCTTGCGCCCGAGCCGCCGCCCCACCACGGTGTGCCGCCCGGCCACCTCCTCCAGCAGCTCCGCGAGGACCTCCTCGTTCGTCCACTGCGGCCGCCACCCGGCGTCGTGCAACCGGCTCCCGCTCACCACCCAGGGGTACATCGTGTACGCGAGATCCCCGGCGGGCGAGGGCGTGAGCCCGATCCGGTGCAACCGGGCCGCCGCCCCCAGGGCGACCGCCGACGGCAGCTCCATCCGCCGGATCCCGCTCAGCTCCTCGACCTCCTCCTGCTCTAGCCACCCGTCACACCCGACGGCCAGTTCCCCGTCCACCTTCTCCAGAACGGCGTACTCCAGGGCACTGCACAGGTCCTCGACATGACAGAACTGCCAGGCCGGCCGCGACCCCGCCACCACCAGCAGCCGAGGCGACTCGAAATACCTGGTCAGCGCCGTGTCCGTACCCCCGACCAGCACGGCGGGCCGTACGACGGTGACATTGAGCCCCGGATGGGCCCGCGGCGCCCGCCGCGCGAGCCGCTCGATCTCCAGCAGGTCCCCGACCCCGGTCGCCTCCGCCGTGGCCCGCAGCTCGGCGTCCTCGGAGAGCGGCAGCTCGTTGTCCGGCAGCGCCCCGTACACCATTGCGGATGTGCACAGCACCACCCGGTGCACCCCGGCCGCCGCGGCGGCGGTCAGCACGGTCTGCGTCCCCCGGACGTTGTACGCGGTCCGCGCCGCCGCATCCGACTCCAGGTAGAGATCGAGGGCCAGGTGCACCACGACGTCGGCGCCCCGCAGCTTGTCCGCGATCGCCGGATCCCGCACGTCGAGGATGTGCCACTGCGCCGCCGCGCACTCCCCTCGGCGCTCGTCGATGGCCACGACCTGCTTGATCTCGTCGGACGCGGCGAGCCGCTCGGTGAGCAGCGCGCCGACGCCGGACGCGGCACCGGTGACCGCGACGACGGGCCCTCGAAGGGCCGGACTGGTTGAATGGTTTCGCGCTGCGCGAACCTGCGGATCTGGGGAACTCACCGGGCGTCTCCAGCGGTTGTCTTCAGTACGAACGCGACGCACGCGTGCGCACCAGGTGGCATCCATCCTGCCGCAGGCCAGGTGTCGGCGAAGCACCCAGGCTCGATCGGGCCCGGGTGTCTACGCTGGTGGTGTTGTCGGGCAGCCAGCCGCCGGAAGGAACCGGTGGCCTTACCAGCCGAGGAATCCCGTGAGTGACACCCCATTCGGATTCGGCCTTCCGCCGGAGGAGCCGGAGCACGGCGACGAGGGCAAGAAGAAGGACCAGCAGAGCGGTGGTGGTCAGGGACCGGCCAATCCGTTCGGTTTCGGGCTGCCCGGAGCCGGCGGTGCCGGCGCCGACAACCCGTTCGCCGCGATGTTCGGTTCCATGAACCCCACCGATCTGGGCGCTGCCTTCCAGCAGCTGGGCCAGATGCTCTCGTACGAGGGCGGCCCGGTGAACTGGGACATGGCCAAGCAGATCGCCCGCCAGACGGTCTCGCAGGGCACCCCGGACGGCACGAAGGACGCGAGCGTGAGCCCTGGCGAGCGCACCGCGGTCGAGGAGGCCGTCCGCCTGGCCGACCTGTGGCTCGACGACGCGACGTCGCTTCCGTCGGGCGCGGGCGCCGCCGTGGCCTGGAGCCGCGCGGAGTGGGTCGAGGCGACCCTGCCGGTGTGGCAGGAGCTCGTCGACCCGGTCGCCGAGCGCGTCGGCGCGGCCATGGGCGAAGTCCTGCCGGAGGAGATGCAGGCCATGGCGGGCCCGCTGATCGGCATGATGCGTTCCATGGGCGGCGCCATGTTCGGCACGCAGATCGGGCAGGCCCTGGGCGTGCTCGCGGGCGAGGTCGTCGGCTCGACCGACATCGGCCTGCCGCTCGCCCCGGCCGGCAAGGCCGCTCTGCTGCCGCTGAACATCGAGGCGTTCGGCAAGGACCTGGGCGTACCCCAGGAGGAGGTGCGGCTGTATCTCGCGCTGCGCGAGGCCGCCCACCAGCGCCTGTTCGCGCATGTTCCCTGGCTGCGCTCGCATCTGTTCGGCGCGGTCGAGGGGTATGCGCGCGGCATCAAGGTCGACACGTCGAAGCTGGAGGACGTGGTCGGCCAGTTCGACCCGCAGAACCCGGAGGAGCTGCAGCAGGCGCTCCAGCAGGGCATGTTCCAGCCGGAGGACACGCCGGAGCAGAAGGCGGCCCTGGCCCGTCTGGAGACGGCGCTTGCGCTCGTCGAGGGCTGGGTGGACGCGGTGGTGCATGCGGCCGCGAAGCCGCGCCTGGCGTCCGCGGACGCGCTGCGCGAGACCCTGCGCCGCCGCCGCGCCACGGGCGGCCCGGCGGAGCAGACGTTCGCCACCCTGATCGGTCTGGAGTTGCGCCCGCGCCGTCTGCGGGATGCCTCGCGCCTGTGGGCGTCACTCACGGACGCGCGCGGTGTGGACGGCCGGGACGGTCTGTGGGCCCACCCGGACATGCTCCCGACGGCGTCGGACCTGGACGATCCGGACGGTTTCGTGCACCGCGAGCAGCTGGACTTCTCCGAGCTGGACAAGATGCTCGGCGAGGCGGCGGACGGCTCCGCCGGGAAGCCGGACCTGAAGAAGAAGGACGAGGGCGACAAGGGCGACGACGCCGAGTGAGCCTTTACGACGACGCGGTCCTCGTACTGAAGGGGTACGAGGACCAGGCAGAACTGCGCCAGGCTTATCTGGACCACCTTGCGGCCCACCCGGACGGCATGTGGAAGGCGTGCCACTCCGGGCACATCACGGCGAGCGCACTGGTGATCGATCCCGGGCGGGACCGGGTGCTGCTCACCCTGCACAGGAAGCTGAAGATGTGGCTGCAGATGGGCGGCCACTGCGAGCCGGGCGATAGGACCCTCGAGGCCGCGGCCCTGCGCGAGGCCACGGAGGAGTCCGGCATCGCCGGGCTGAGACTGCTGCCGGGCGGCCCGGTACGCCTGGACCGGCATCCGATCCCGGCGCCCTGCCACTGGCACTTCGACGTGCAGTACGCCGTGGTGGCGCCGCCGGACGCGAAGCACGCGATCAGCGACGAGTCACTGGACGTGCGCTGGTTCCCGTACGACGAGGTCACGGACGTGGCCGACGAGTCGGTCGTACGCCTGTTGGAAGCAACGCGCGCCAGGCTCTGAAAACGTAACGCGTAAGGGGTGGCCGCTATTGCGGTCACCCCTTACATACGTCTGCCGTTCAGCTCCAGACGTTGCCCTGGTTCTGCCCCCGCGCCCCGTACTGGCCCATGCCGTACTGGGCCCGCAGCCCCTGGCCGATCACCGCGTTCTGCGGCGGCAGCAGCTCGCTGGGCTGGACGAGGGCGAAACCGCTGCCCATGAAGCTGAGCTCCCAGCCTTCTCCGGTGTTGCCGCGGCGGCGCCACACCCCGGAGGAATGCGTCTGCGCCTGCATCTGGACACGCAGGCCGGTGGACCAGGCGACGATCGCGTCCGCGTCGCAGTTGACGTACTTGTCCGGCGTGACCTGCATCAGCAGGGGCGCGCCCGACGTCATCAGCGCGACCTTGCCGCGGCCGGTGATGTTGAGCTGGTACTTGCCGGAACCGGAGATGCCGTACTGGCTGTCCACGGCGATCACCTCGTGATGCAGCGAGGAGTCCATCGCCAGGACGTAGCTGCTGTCGACGGTGAGCCCGTCCTGCTCGACGTCCATGATGTGCACGTGCTGGGCGAGGTTCGCGAGATAGACGGTGCCCTGTCCGTGACAGCGCATCAAGTCCAGGCCCTCGCCGGTGTACGCACGCGCGCGCTGCTGGCCGCTGTGCTGGTACTCGGCGTCGAACTCGATCAGCCCCTGGTAGGCGACCATGGTGCCCTTGCGCGCCAGGATGTCGTCGTGGCCCTCGAGGACGACGCGCAGCATCTGCGGGTTCTGCAGGCTGTAGCGATCCTGGGTCTGCTGCTCGTTGTAGCCGAAAAGCGTGCTCTGCATGGTGTGCGGCTTCCCCCTCAGCCCCGGATCCGGAGGCGGTCGGTGCTGTCCTCGCTGGGCTGGACGACCACGATGCCCTGCCCGGAGAACGCCATCTGGTACGCCTCGCCGCTTCCGCGCCCGATCAGCGACTGCGCCTTGAAGCTGCGCTTGCCCTTCACCTTCAGGTTCGGGGACCAGGCGACGAGGGCGTCCGGGTCGACGTACGTCTCGTCCTCACCGCCGCCGCAGTCGACGACGATCGGCGTGCCCCGAGAGGTCAGCGCGACCCAGCCCTGTCCGGAGATCTTCGTGTTCCACAGGCCCTGCCCGGCGAACTTGGCGAGCCCTTTGACGCGTTCGACGCCCCACTGCAGATGCGCGTCGAAGGCGAGCAGGTTGGTGGCGTTGACGGAGACCGCGTCACCGTTCAGGTTGATGACGACGACGTTCGCCCCGTAGTCGGCAAGGTAGAGCAGACCGTCACCGGTGCACTTCATGAGGGGCGCGCCCTCACCCGTGATCCAGTCCCGCGCGATCTGCCGCGCGGCGGGCGGGTTGGGCTCGTACTGGACGAACCCTTCATAGGCGACCATCGACCCCACGCGCGCGTAGAGGTCGTTCCCGGTCTGCATGGCGACCTTCAGCATGTGGCTGCCGTGGTTCTCCATGCGGGCGGTGACGGGTGCGGGAGCGAAGCCCGCGAGCGGCTGGTTCATGACGGGCTCCCTCAGACCTCGTAGGGCTGGACGACGACGAAATTCCCGGGCGCGGCGCGGAACTGCAGGTTGATGCTCTCGCCGGTGTCCCCGGGGTAGGCGTTGCGGCGCATGCGCACCTGGCTGGAGACGATGACCTGGGCGGCGGCCGACCAGGCGACGACGGCGTTGCTGTCGACGAACGTCGTCGGTGTCACGGGCAGCACCACGGGCGCGCCGTGTGTCTTCACGACGATCGTGCCGGTCCCCTGGAACTGCATCGTGAACAGCGCGCCCCCGGGGATGCCGTGTCCCTCGATGCGCCGGACCTCGTACTGGAGGGACTCGTCGAAGGCGAGGACGTTCTCCGCGGAGACGCAGATCGCGTCGCCCTGGAGCTCGATCGGGTGCAGATGGGTGGCCCTCTCGGCAAGGAACACCTGCCCCTGGCCCGTACAGCGCATCAGCTGCATCTCCTGGCCGGTCGCGTTGCCCACGATCCGTCCGGCGAAGCCCGCTCCCTTGTAGCTGAAGTCGACCTTGCCCTGGTACAGCACCATGCTGCCCTGCCGGGCCAGCACGGGCTGGCCGCCGAGGCCGAGGTCGACGCGGACGAGCTTCTTGTTCTGCTGCGTCCACCGCTGCCCGGTGGGCGTCTCCTTGAAGACCTGCAGCGCGGCAGTCACACCGGCACCGCCCTGCTGGGCGCCCTGGGGAGCACCGTACGGGGAAGGGGCCGCGGGCTGGCCGGGGTACTGGCCCTGAGCCTGCCCGTACGGCGGCTGCTGGCCGTAACCGGGGGGCGCGGGCGGGGTCTGCTGACCGTAGCCGGGAGGCATCGGTGCGGCCGGCTGCTGTCCGTATCCCGGTGGCGGGCCCGGCGGCCCGGGCGGCTGGGCGTAGGGCGCGGGACCCGGCGGGGGCACGGTTCCGCCGGGCGGGGTG
>NZ_JBEOZU010000062.1:0-24619 GCF_040298185.1 Streptomyces sp. NPDC001634
GACGGCGACACGACGGCCGTCTTACGGGCGGCGTGGCGGGCGGCGGCGTCGGCGATGCCGCCACCGGTGGTCCGCCTGTGGCCGCACTTCATCACACGCCTGCAGCCGACCGCGCCGCCGGTCCTGGCACCTCGCCCCGCCGGGCCCGACCCGCCCGGCCCGCAATCAACGCGCCCCCGGCGCCGCCCCGACCGCCCCGGCCGACCACCACACCCCGCACCGTCGATGGGCGCCAGGGCCGAGCGTTACCACCGCACCGGCAGGCTCCGCACTCCCCGCATGAGCATCCCCGGCAACCAGGGACCGGGCGGGCCGTCCAGGGCCAGGTCCGGGCAGCGGTCCAGAAGGGTGCGCAGGGCCGTACGCGCCTCCAGGCGGGCGAGGGGTGCGCCCAGGCAGTAGTGGATGCCGTGGCCGAAGGCGAGATGGCCCTGCGGGGCGCGGTGGACGTCGAAGGTGTGCGGGTCGGGGTAGCGGGCCGCGTCCCGGCCGGCCGCGTCGAGGCCGATCATCACCGGGTCGCCCTCGGCTATGGCCGTACCGGCTATCTCCAGCGGCTCCGCGGCGTAGCGGTACGTCGCCGTCTCCACCGGTCCTTCGAAGCGCAGGATCTCCTCGACCGCGCCGTCCAGGAGCGTCATGTCGGCGCGCAGTGCGGCCAGCTGGTCCGGGTGCGTGAGCAGGGCGTACACGCCGTTCGTGATCAGGTTGACCGTCGTCTCATGGCCCGCCACGAGCAGGATGAACGCCATCGCTCGCAGTTCGGCGGCGGAGAGGCGGTCCCCGTCCTCCGCACGGGTGCGGAGCAGATCGCTCAGCAGGTCGTCGGCCGGGGCCGTGCACCGCTTGTCCTCGATCAGCTCGTCCAGGTACTCCGCCAGTTGCCGCGCGGCGGCGAATTCGGCGTTCGCGCTGGTCGGGGTCACTATCTCGTTCGACAGGGCGCGAAAGGTCACCCGGTCGATGTCCGGGACCCCGAGCAGTTCGCAGATGACGGTGATGGGCAGCGGATAGGCGAGGGCCTCCACGAGATCGGCCCGGCCCTTGGGCAGCATCTCGTCGAGCAGTGCGTCGGTGACCTCCTGGACCCGCGGGCGCAGCGCCTCCACCCGGCGCATGGTGAACGAGCGGGCGACGAGGGAGCGCAAGCGGGTGTGCTCGGGCGGGTCGACGATCAGCACATGCCGGCCCATCACCCCCTCCTCCGCGGTGACGAACCCTTTCTTGGTGCTGTCCTTGGAGAGTCTGGGGTCGGCCAGGGCCGCCCGCGCCTCCTCGTACCCCACGATCAGCCAGCCCTCGTACGCATCGGGCGGCGGCGTCCGCACCCAGTGCACCGGGCCGCGCTCGCGCAGCTCCGCGTAGACGGGATGCGGGTCTCTCCTGAACCGCGGCCCGTACTCCCCGAGATCGATCACGGCGGTTTCCCCTCTCCCCCGTCCCCCTCGATCCGACAACGAGCGGCGTCCCCGATCAGTGCCCGTCCTCGTCGAGGAGCCCCGCGTCATACGTCAACAAGGCGATCTGCACACGGTTGTTGAGGCCGAGCTTGGCGAGGATGCGGGAGACGTGCGTCTTGACCGTCGCAACGCTCATGAACAGCCCGGCGGCGATCTCGGCGTTGGAGCCGCCCCGCCCCACGGCGACGGCGACCTCGCGTTCACGGTCGTTGAGGGCGGCGATCCGGTCGCGTGCGGTGGCGCGCCGGTTGTCCGGCCCGGCCCCGACGGCGTGCGCCATCAACTGGCGGGTGACGGCGGGCGACAGAACCGGGTCGCCGGCCGCGACGCGCCGCACCGCGTCCAGGATCTCGGCCGGCGGGGTGTCCTTGAGCACGAACCCGGCGGCGCCCGCCCGCAGCGCCCGCAGCACCTGCTCGTCGGCGTGGAAGGTGGTGAGGACCACGACCTGGGGTGCCTCCGCGCGGCGGCGGAGCAGTTCGGTGGCGGCGAGTCCGTCGACGGTCGGCATCCGGATGTCCATGAGCACGACGTCCGGCCGGGTACGGTCGACGAGCCGCTCGACCTCGCTGCCGTCGGCGGCCTCGCCGACGATCTCGATGTCGTCGGCACCGCCCATCATGAAGGACAGGCCGGCCCGCACGAGGGGGTCGTCGTCGACGAGGAGCAGTCGGATCGGGGTCATGGCCTCTACCGTAATGATCCGTCTCCGGGCCCGCTCCGGAACGGGAGCCGCGCGGTGCCGGCAGCCCGCACCGGAACGGCCCCACGCAATCGGCCGCCCGAAGTTCAGCGGAACGGAACCTTCTTTGGCTGCCCGTGGTGCTGATGGCAGGTCAGCCGGGCGCAATGCGGCAGCGGTGTCCCCGCAGGGTGGCCGGCGCGCGGCTTTCCGGAACGCGTCGAGCAAGGTCGCTTGCACCACGAGGCGGGACACGACCGTTGTTGTTCGGGGTCCGGTCCGAGGATTGAGCGGGCGGCGTTCGCGTAGCGGGATGGCGGATCCTGCCGCTGCCTCCCTATTCGGTGAAGCGCGGCGGCGGTCCGGCGTACCGCCGCGCATGCCCGCCGCCGCGGCGGGTACGACCCCTCCCGTACGGGGGCGTCGCGGAAGCGGCTGAAGAGCGAGGGGTGTGGAAGTGATTCGAAAGCTGCAGGCGGTCGCGCTGGACTGCGCCGATCCGGTACGGCTCGCGGAGTTCTACGCGGATCTGCTCGGCGGGCGGGTGGTCGCGGATCCGGAGGATCCCGACTGGATCGAGGTGCACGGGTTCGAGGGGACGCCGCTGGCCTGCCAGCGGGTGGACGGCTACCGAGCGCCCGAATGGCCCGGCCAGGAGCGCCCGCAGCAGCTCCACCTGGACTTCGACGTGGACGACCTCGACGGCGAGGAGAAGCGGGCGCTCACCCTCGGCGCGACCGTGCTGGAGCGGACGGACCAGCTCCGCTCGGGGGCCAATTGGCGGGTCTACGCGGACCCGGCCGGCCATCCGTTCTGCCTCTGCCTCCACTGAGTCCACCAAACCCGTCGCAGCCACTGAGGCGGCCGGCCGCCAAGCGGAGACTTCGGCCCCACCTTCGATCAGCCAGGCGCAGCCCAGCGACACGGCCGGCACCAGCGCCTCGAGACGGCGTGGGTGTACGGGACGGTGCGGCACCGCGTGATGCCGCGCAGGGACTGACGCCGGTGTCCAAGTGCCGTTGAGCGCAGCGTATTCGGGTTGACTGCAGCGGACGCGCCCGTTTGTCTGCTGCCATGCCGAACCTTCGCATCGAAGAGCCCCACGACGACGCCACGCTCGAGGACTGGCGGTCCGTCCACAACGAGATCATTCCCGCGGACCCGCTCTCCCTCGACGACGTACGCGAGCGCGTGACCCGCAATCACCTTGAGGTCGCATATCTGGGCGACGCCCTGGTGGGCTGCTCGACGGTGCGTCCGCCGACGGACGACACGGCCACGGCCACGGTCATCGCGCGCATCCTGCCCGCCCACCGCAGGCAGGGGTTCGGCGAGCAGCTCTACGAACAGGGTCTTGAGCGGGCGCGCCGGCTGGGCGCCGAAGTGATCGAGACGATCGTGCTCGGCACCAATTCGGACGGGCTGGAGTTCGCACGCAAGCACGGTTTCGTCGAGGTCGACCGCTATGTGGCGGATGTGGACGAAATCTGGCACACATTGCGACTGACCTGAGCGAACCGCTCGGTCCTGTCGTCAACTCCCGCCTGTCTGGCGGAGTCTGACGACAGGCCCCAGCCGGGCCCGCACCGGCCGGTCACGCGGGCCAGGGCAGCCGGGCGCGCACCCGGAACCCGCCATCGGCCTCGATGCCGTGGTCGAGGCTGCCGCCGGCCAGGGTCGCGCGTTCGGTGAGGCCGATCAGGCCCTGGCCCGAGCCCGGGATGTGCGGAACCTCGCCCGGCGGCGGCGGGTTGCGCACGGTGACGGTGAGGCCGTCGCCGGGCGCGCCCGCGACGGTCACCGTGACCTCGGCCCCGGGCGCGTGCTTACGCGCGTTCGTCAGGCCCTCCTGGGCGATGCGGTAGGCGGTGCGGCCCACGGAGGCGGGCACGGCCGCGGAGTCGGCGACACGGTGGTCGAGGACGACCTTCATGCCGGCCTCGCGGGACTCGGCGACCAGGGTGTCGAGCGCGTGCAGCGTCGGCTGGGGACGACCGGCGTCGTCGGAGTCACCGGCCCGAAGCACGCCGATGATCTCCCGCAGGTCCTGCAGCGCCTCGTGCGCGCTCTCCCTGATCACCCCGGCCGCCCGGGCGATCTCCTCCCGGGGCGCGTCCGGGCGGAACTCCAGAGCGCCCGCGTGCACGCTCAGCAACGTCAGACGGTGTGCCAGGACGTCGTGCATCTCGCGGGCGATCGCCTCCCGGGCCAGCCGCTGGGCCTGTTCGGCCCGCAGCGCCGCCTCCGTCTCGGCCCGCCGCGCCCGGTCCCGCAGGCTCAGCATGAGCTGCCGCTTGGACCGTACGAACAGGCCCCAGCCGACGACCGCGGCCGTGAGCAGCGCGGTCACCGCGACGGCGGCGAGGTAGGGCATGTCCGGGTCGGGGCGCAGCCAGTAGAACAGCGGGATGAGCGCGAGCTGGGCGCCGCTCACCCAGGCGGAGTACTTGAACGGCCGGTGCACGGCGACGGTGAACAGGGCGATCATGCCCGCGCCACCGGCGGTGTTCGAGACCACGCCGACCGGGATCATCGCCACGGCGAGCCCGAGCGGCCAGCGGCGGCGCAGCCACACCGCCAGGCAGGCGAGCCCGCCGAGCATGAGGTCGACGAATACGAGGCCGGGCGGGATGTGGTGGTCGCTCTTCACCGAGACCGCGGAGGCGAACGCGATGAGCACGGCCAGGAGGAAGCAGCCGATGTCGACGACCCAGTCACGCACGGTACGGCGGGGCCGCCGCCCGCCGAGCGCCTCGGGGTCGAGCTCCGCGATCACGGCGGACGGCAGGAACCACCGCCGCCGGGGCAGCCCGTGCGCCACCGCGGAACGCTGTGCGGGGGCAAAGGGCGCACCGGCCCCTGCCGCCGCGGGCCATGCCGTGGGTCTCTCCGGTCGCCGGGCGCGTCGCGACCATCCCGTACGGAACGGGCGCAGGCCGGTCCGTAGACCCTCCGCCGCTGTGTTGAGGTGCGGCACCGTCGGCCCCGCCGGACGCACCGACTCGTCTCCGCTCACGGTCGACAAATCTATGCGGGAACGGCCCCCGGCACCTCCCCCGCGGCCGTGATCCGCGACCAAAGTCGCGGCACCCCAGACTTTCGGCGCGACCGGTCCGCACGGGCGGGACTTCCGTCGCACACGGCTCGCCCCGCGGCCGATGAAGGTGGGGAGTCCGCGGGGCGAGGTTCTCCAGAGGGTTCCAGAGGGCCTCCGTAGGGTCTCCGGAGGCAGTGCGCCGGAGGTCCGGTTGAGCGCGGTCCGGACCCCAGGCTGGTCGTGCCGTTCGGTCAGCAGCCGAAGTCGATCAGGTCGAACGTCGCGTAGTGGTCCGAGGTGTAGTAGTCCTCCTGGTACTCCTCACCCGTGACGATGCGGCGGGCGCCTCGCGTGGAGGAGCCGGGCGTGATGACGGTGTACTCGTGGTAGTAGCCCGACGACTGGCGGGGCAGCACGCCTTCACGGTTGGAGAAGACAGTCCCGTCCTGCGAGTACGGGAAGGGTCCGCCCTGGTCGATCAGGTTGAGCGTGTCGTATGCCTGGGAAGGCAGGTCGCTGTAGCAGATGCTGCCGACCGAGGCGGCAGCGGCGTCCGCCGTGCCGGCGGAGACGGTGCCGCCCACGAGGAGGGCGGACAGGAGAGCAGCTGCGGCGCCGATGCGAGTGGCGCGTGGGGGGATTCTCATGGCCACATGATGACGCGCGTAGACCGTGGCATGTCAATGACAACTTCGCAGAGTTTCCCGTGAAGTCCCATGTGTTTTCGGGAAGTTAACCTCCGGCCGGGCGGGCGGGGGCGGATGAGACCGCCCCCGCCCGCGCGAAACAGCCGCCTCACTGGCGCCGGACCGGGATCAGCAGGTGGGCACGCCGGGCAGCCACGCCGGGCCCTTGATGTAGATATTGTCCATCCACCTCCCGTCCGTGCGACGCGCCTGGGGCAGGACGGCGGCCGTCTTCGCGGCCGTCGCCTCCCTGAGCACGGCTCTGGCCGGCGTCGCCGGCGCCGCGGCGCCTCAGCCCCAGGGAACGCGGGTCACCTCGGTCGCCGCCCGCCCGGCCGACGCGGTCGAGCACTTCGGCAACATGGCGACCGGCGGCTGCCTCGACGACAGCTTCGCCTACGGCTTCCGCGGATTCGGCTGCAACGGCCTCGACTTCCAGAACTGGAATGTCCACATCTGGCAGGAGGACGGCACACGCCAGTTCCGCAGCATCGCCACCAACCGGTGCTGGTTCGGCGGAGTCCCCGAGGGTGCCCACCCCTACACCACCGACTGCAATTCCTCCAAGGAACAGAGCTGGTGGGTGCACGCCCGCGGTGACAGGGTGAGCTTCGAGAACCAGGCCACCGGCCTGTGTCTGGACGACAGCGAGTACGGCCTGCGCATGCTGACGTGCACCTACAACCGCAACCAGACCTGGCGCTGACGCGTCGCCGATGGTGCGCCGTCTGCCCGGGCCACGGCGGCCCGGGCAGATGGCGTCACGCGTCTTCGGGGAGCCCGTACGACCCGTAGTCGGGGCGGCCCGCGAGGTCATAGGACTGGATGGAGACGCCCGCGGCGGTGACACGTCCGGCGCTGTGGCGGAACTTGGTGGGGACCGCGCCGTCCACGAACAGGCGGCGTCCGGCGCCGAGGACGACCGGGAAGGTCAGCAGGTGCAGGGTGTCGAGGAGCCCGAGGTCCACCAGCGAGCCGACCAGGGCGCCGCTGCCGTGGATCTGGAGTTCGCCGTCGGTCCGCTCTTTGAGGGCGGTCACCTCCTTGGCGAGGTCGCCGCCCACGAGGGTGGTGCCGGGCCATTCGGGCGCCTGGAAGGTGGAGGACACGACGTACTTCGGCAGGGCGTTCAGCTTGCCCGCGACCGGGTGGTCGGGGTCGGTCACCTTCGGCCAGTACGAGGCGAAGATCTCGTACGTACGGCGGCCGAGGAGGAAGGCGCCGGCGTTCCCGAAGACCTCGCCGATGAACCGGCCGAAGTCGTCGTCGCCGTACGGAAAGCTCCAGCCGCCCTGGTCGAAGCCGCCGCTGGTGTCCTCCTGGGGGCCGCCGGGCGCCTGGTAGACGCCGTCGAGGGTGATGAAGATGGTGGAGACGAGCTTGCCCATGGCGGGTGCCTTCTTTCCGGTAGGTTTCCCGGACGGGGTCCGTTCTTCATCAGCTCAGACCCCGTCGGCGCCCGGAACTCATCGCCACGCCGGAGACATCACCCGGCGTGCGTCGAGAACAGTCCGCCCGTCGGTCCCTGCTTGTCGCCGCCCTGGGCCTTCTTGAGGGCGTTGGCGAGGCTCTCGATGGTGAGGGACTGCAGGATGACGCGCCCGTTGCCCTCCAGGGTGGCCAGGGACAGGCCCTCACCGCCGAAGACCATGTTCATCAGTCCCTGGCGGTTGAGGCCGCCGATGCGCTGGACGCCGTACTGGATGCCCTCCTCGAAGGCGACGACGCACCCGGTGTCGACCTCTATGCGGCCGCCGAAGTCGGCGGGGTTGAGGTCGATGAAGTTGCCCGCGCCGGCGATGATCACCGTCCCGTACCCGGTGAACTTCTCCAGGATGAAGCCCTCGCCGCCGCTCATGCCGGTGCGCCCGCCCTGGAAGGCGATGCCGAAGTCCACGGTCGACTCGGCGGCCACGAAGGCGTCCTTCTCCGCGAACCACGCGCGCGTGCCGTCGAGTTCCAGCGCGCGCATCTCACCGGGGAGCACACCCGCGAAGCCGACTGTGCCCTCGCCGCCCTGCGCCGTGAAGTACTGGAACGCCAGCGACTCGCCCGCGAGCGCGCGCTGGCCGACCTGCATGGCGGTGCCCATGGCCTGGCGCAGCAAGCCGCCCATGCCGCCGCCCGCGCCGCCGCCCTGGGCCTGGCCGCCGCCGTTCGACGGGCCGGACAGGCGGGTCTCCATGGTCACGTTCGTGGTTTTGAAGAGGAACTTGCCGGCCTCGCAGTACACGGTCTGGCCGGGGTGCAGGTTGACGACCGCCATCTGCATGGCGTTGCCGACGATTTCTTGCCGAAGAGTCACGCGACGAGAACGCCGTGGACGGACAGAAGAGTTCCGGACACGCCGAAATCACCTGCCGAGATCGCATGCCGAGATCACACGCGGAGATCACACGCACAGATCACACGCACAGATCACACACCGAATTCGATGTCCGATCGCCGCCGGTGACCGCGGTGCACAGCCGGTGTGATGGGTTCATGACTTCACGAGGAACCCTGAACGGCAAGGCTGCCCTGGTGACCGGCGGCAGCCGCGGCATCGGCGCGGCGACGGCCCTGCGACTGGCCCGGGAGGGAGCGGACGTGGCCGTCACGTATGTGCGTGGCAAGGAGGCTGCGCAGGAGGTGGTGGGGGCCGTCGAGGCGCTGGGACGCCGGGCGGTGGCCCTGCGCGCGGACTCGGCGGACGCGGACGAGGCGGCGGGAGCCGTGGGGCGCGTGGCGGATGCGCTCGGCGGCCTCGACATCCTGGTCAACAATGCGGGTGTGGGGCTGCTCGGCCCCCTGGACGACCTCTCCCCCGCCGACGTCGACCGGGTCCTCGCCGTCAACGTTCGCGGAGTCTTCCTGGCCTCCCGTGCCGCCGCCGCCCGCATGGCGTCCGGCGGCCGGATCATCACCATTGGCAGTTGTATGACCCAGCGCGTACCGGGCCCCGGCGGGACGCTCTACGCCATGAGCAAGTCGGCCCTGATCGGCCTGACGAAGGCCCTGGCGCGGGAGCTTGGCGGGCGCGGGATCACGGCGAACATCGTCCACCCGGGTCCGGTCGACACCGATATGAATCCCGCCGACGGACCCTACGCGCCCGGCCAGGCCGCGATGACCGCGGTGGGCCGCTTCGGAACGGCCGACGAGGTGGCATCGGCGGTGGCGTATCTGGCGGGCACGGACGCGGCCTACGTGACGGGCGCGGAGTTCACGGTGGACGGCGGGCACGCGGCGTAAGCCTCCGGCGGCCGTAGCGCTCCACAGCGCTGCTACGTCACGGCTCGCGTCCCCCGGCGGCCGCGCCCCCGACCCCGCATCGGCCTGAACGACCTCGTCCTCGATCACCGGACGGGCCGAGGCCGCCCGGCCGGCGTTCGAGGAGTGAGGAAACGCCTGCTCAGCCGCCCAGTTCCCGGTGCCGGGCCGACAGGCGGGTGGCGCCCTCCTCCGTCAGGGAGCCGTACAGGCGCAGGCGGGAGATGCCGCCGTCCGGGTAGATGTCCACGCGCGCGTGCGTGCCGACGGCCGGAGCCGGAAGGACAAAACGGTGGTTCGTGTCTGGCTGGAGGCGGGTGCGCGGGAGGATGTCGCGCCACTCGCCCCGCTCGCCGTCCTTGACCGAGACCGACGCCCAGCCCGCCGCGTTCCCCTTCAGATACGCCGTGTCGATCTCGATCGCCCGGATCTGCGACCGCTCCACCAGCCGGTAGCGGATCCAGTCGTTGCCCCGGTCACGGCGGCGTCGCGTCTCCCAGCCGTCGTCCATCTTGCGGGAGCGGCCCGGCTGGATGGTGTTGGTGGCGGGCGAGTAGAAGAGGTTCGAGGCGTCCTCGACCTGGCCGCCGTGCTCCAGGGCGACGACGTCGAAGGTGCCGAGGACCTCGAGCCACGCCGGATCCGGGACGACCTCGCCGTACACGCGCAGGCGCGCGATGCCGCCGTCGGGGTGCTGGTTGACGCGCAGGTGCGTGAAGCGCTGCTCGACGGCGACCTCGAAGCCGTTCGCCGCATGGCCGCCGACCGGCGTGCGCGGGACCAGTGTCGTCCACTTCACGTCGTCGCCCAGCAGTTCCTCCGGTGACGGGGCGCCGGCGACGGACGTGCCTTCGATGGACACCGCCTGCGGATAGTTGCCCCGGAAGTGGGCCGTGTCGACCACGATGCCCCGTACGACACCCGGTGCGCCGAGCCGGACCAGCGCCCAGTCGTGGTCCTCTGCCGTGGGCCACGGGTGCTCGGCGGAGGCGCCGCGGCGGCGGCGTGTCTCCCAGCCGTCCATGATCTTGCCCTTGTGCCCGAAGTGCTCGGGGTCGAACTCCGCGCGCTCGGGCACGAGCAGGTTCTCGCGCTGGGCGAAGAACTCGTCGTTGGCCGCGATGACCCCGGCCCCCAGCCGCCGGTCGGCGAGGTTGGCGTACCGGGTGAAGGGGAAGTCGGCGGTGCGGTAGTCCGCGTAGGGGTCGCCGCCCCCGTACGGGTTCGCGTCGCCGGTGAAGCCGGCCCAACCGGGTTGGTGCTGCGCCGTCACGGTGATCAGGTCTTCCTTTCGGGGGTCGGCCGCCGCGGGTGCGGGGGGAAATCAGCGGAGGGGAATCAGCCGAATCAGCAGAGGGGAGTCAGCCGAGAGGAGTCTGAGGAGGGGAATCAGTGGAGGGGAATCAGCGGAGGGGAATCAAACGTCTCTGCTCAGCAATCGGCCCTTCGGTTCGGTGAACTCGCCGTCCGCCACGATGCGTTCGCCGCGCAGCCAGGTGGACTTGACCACGCCGTGCAGCGTCCGGCCCGCGTACGCCGTCACCCGGTTGCGGTGCTGGAGCGCCGCCGGATCCACGGTGAACGTCTCGTCGGGCGCGAGCACCGCGAAGTCGGCGTCGCGGCCGGCCTCGATGGCGCCCTTGCGGGCATCGAGCCCCACCAGTCCTGCCGTACGCGTGGACATCCAGCGGACCACGTCCTCCAGTCCATGGCCGCGCTTGCGGGCCTCGGTCCAGACCGCCGACAGGCTCAGCTGCAGACCGGAGATGCCGCCCCAGGCGGTGGCGAAGTCGTCGGTCTTCAGGTCCGCCGTCGACGGGGAGTGGTCGGTGACCACGCAGTCGATCGTGCCGTCCGCCAGCGCCCGCCACAGCAGGTCCTGGTTGGCCGCCTCGCGGATGGGCGGGCAGCACTTGAACTCGCTGGCGCCGTCGGGGACTTCCTCGGCCGTCAGGGTCAGATAGTGCGGGCACGTCTCCACCGTGATCCGTACGCCCTCGGCCTTGGCGGCGGCGATCAGCGGCAGCGCGTCGCCGGAGGACAGATGCAGCACGTGCACGCGTGCACCCAGCCGCTTGGCGTGCGCGATGAGCTGGGCGATCGCGGTGTCCTCGGCGTCGCGCGGACGGCTGGCGAGGAAGTCGGCGTACTTCGGACCGCCCTGCTGCGGAGCGGCGTCGAGATGGTGCGGGTCCTCGGCGTGCACGATGAGCAGTCCGCCGAATCCGGCGATCTCGGCCATGGACCGGCCGAGCTGCTCCTGGCCGAGGTGCGGGAACTCGTCCACGCCCGACGGTGACAGGAACGCCTTGAAGCCGAAGACTCCCGCGTCGTGCAGCGGCCGCAGGTCCTTGACGTTGTCGGGCAGCGCGCCGCCCCAGAAGCCGACATCGACATGGGCCTTGCCGGCCGCGACCTCCTTCTTCGTTCGGAGGTGGTCGACCGTCGTGGTCGGCGGGAGGGAGTTGAGCGGCATGTCGATCAGGGTGGTGATGCCGCCGGCCGCCGCCGCGCGCGTGGCGGTCCAGAAGCCCTCCCACTCGGTGCGGCCCGGGTCGTTGACGTGCACATGGGTGTCGACCAGGCCGGGCAGCAGGACGTCGTCGCCGAAGTCCTCCAGTCGGGTTCCGGCCGGTACGTCGGCGTCGTACGGCCGTACGGCCCTGATCGTGCCCGCGGCGACCGCGACCGACGCGGCGCGCGTCCCTTCGGGGGTGATGACACGCGTCGAGCGCAGCACCAGTTCAGCGTCGGACACCCGGACCCCTCTCTCTGCCGCCGTATTCGCTTCCGGGGTTCACTTCCAGGAAACGGGATTTACACCCACGTAACGGAATTCAACGTTCTGTTGAAGGAGTCTTCACTCCCGCCCTCTCGCCGTCAAGGGCACACTTCTCCCCGGTACCCCAGAAGCCCACACTCTGGACGTTTCCACAAAGCGGAATTAGAATTCCAGCAAGCAGAACGTAGCTACGCATCACCGGGGAGTCAACCGGCTGCCGGGTAGGCTTCTGCCCTTCCTGTCAGTCCCGAAAGGAACGCGCCGTGCCGACGTCGACGTCCAGCGCCAGCGACGCCCCCGCCAAGCCCGCCGCCAGCGGTGGCGTCCAGTCCCTCGAGCGCGCCTTCGACCTGCTGGAGCGGATGGCCGACGCGGGCGGGGAGGTCGGCCTCAGCGAGCTGTCCGCGAGCAGCGGGCTGCCGCTGCCCACGATTCACCGTCTGATGCGCACGCTGGTGGTCTGCGGTTATGTACGCCAGCAGCCCAACCGCCGCTATGCGCTCGGCCCCCGGCTGATCCGGCTCGGCGAGTCGGCGTCCCGGCTGCTCGGCACCTGGGCCCGCCCCTGTCTGGCGCGCCTGGTCGAGGAGACCGGCGAGACGGCGAACATGGCGCTGCTCGACGGCGACGAGGTCGTGTACGTGGCGCAGGTACCGTCCAAGCACTCGATGCGGATGTTCACCGAGGTGGGCCGCCGGGTGCTGCCCCACTCCACGGGCGTGGGCAAGGCGCTGCTCGCGAACACGCCGGACGACGAGGTGCGCGCCCTGCTCTCGCGCACGGGCATGCCCGCCGCTACCGAGAAGACGATCACCACGCCGGAGGCGTTCCTCACCGCACTGGAGGAGGTGCGCCGGCTCGGGTACGCGGTCGACGACAACGAGCAGGAGATAGGGGTCCGGTGCCTGGCGGTGCCCGTACCCGACTCCCCAACGGCCGCGGCGATCTCCATCTCCGGCCCGGCGGGCCGTGTCACGGAGGCGGCGACGGAGCGGATCGTGCCGGTGCTCCAGCAGGTTGCGGAGGAGCTGTCGCACGCTCTGGCCGGCTCGGGAAACTGAAGCTCAGAGCGGGCACTTGAGCCGCCCGTCCGTCATCTCCCGTACCGCGTCGGCCTCGTCGAGGTGGGCGCGGTCGTGGGTGACGAGGACGGTCGCCGTTCCGCGCTCGCGGGTGAGGCATACCAGCAGGTCCAGGACAGCCGCGCCGTGCTCGTGGTCGAGGGCGCTGGTCGGCTCGTCGACAAGGAGCACACCCGGCTCGTTCATCAGCGCACGGGCGATGTTGACGCGCTGCCGCTGACCGCCGGAGAGCTGGTGCGGGCGCCGGTGGGCCTGCCCGGCCAGCCCTACCGCGTCGAGCAGTTCCCGCGCGCGTCCGGTCACCGCTCGGCGCCCGTCCAGGCGGGCCATCACCTCCAACTGCTCGAGGGCCGTCAGGGACGGCAGCAGGTTGGGCTGCTGGAAGACGATCCCGATGCGGCGGCGCCGCAGGACGGCCCGTTCGGCCGCGCTCAGCTCACGACACCCTCGCGCAGGGCTTGTCCAGCATCCAGCTGCTGCTGCGCGCGGCCCAGCGCGAACTGCCGGGCGGCTCCCCGGTCGCCGGCCACATCGAGCAGGCCCGCGCCACCGCGCAGGACAACCTCGCCGAGGCCCGCCGCTTTGTGCGCGCCCTTACGCCGCCGGATCTGGAACGGGGTTCGCTGGCCGCCGCCCTGGAGCGGCTCTGCTCGGGCGCGGACGCGCCGGCCGTGCACTTCTCGGTGAGCGGCACGCCGGCCGAGCTGCCCACGCCGTACGAGGTGGCGCTGCTGCGGATCGCGCAGTCCGCACTCGGCAACACGCCCGCACCGCCCGGGCCGAGATCACCCTCAGCTTCATGGACACCGCGGTGGCGCTGGACGTGGTCGACGACGGCGTCGGCTTCGCACCGGACGCGATCCCTCCGGACGGCACCGGCGACGGCGGTTTCGGCCTCCCCGCGATGCGCTCGCGCGCGGAGTCCCTGGGCGGAACCTTCACCGTGGAGTCGTCCCCGGGCCAGGGCACGGCGGTCGCGATCACGCTGCCGTACCCGGCGACGGGCACCCCCGCGCACACCGCAGCCGGGAGCCACGCGCGAGTCGGCGCCGGGAGCCACGCACACGCCGCCTCGGGGAATCCCCCGCAGACCGGCGCCGGCAGCCGCGAGCACCTCGGTGACAGGGGCCACGCGCCTTCCGCCGTCGGCGGCCCCGCGCACCCTGCCGCCGGGAGCCGCGCGTGACGCCCCCGATCCGTCCCAGCGGTGACCTTCGCGCGGGCGCGCCGGTTCCGATCCGGCTGCTGCTGGCCGACGACCATCCCGTCGTCCGCGCGGGGCTGCGGGCCGTGCTGTCCGCCGAGCCCGACTTCGAGATCGTCGGGGAGGCGCCGACGGCCGAGCGGGCGGTGGAGCTCTCGGCGGCGGGCGGGGTGGACGTGGTCCTGATGGACCTGCGGTTCGGCACGGGCGTGCACGGCGCGAAGGCGACGGCGGCGATCACCGCGCGTCCGGGCGCGCCCCGGGTCCTCGTGCTGACCACCTACGACACGGACGCGGACATCCTCGCCGCGGTGGAGGCGGGCGCCGCGGGCTATCTCCCGAAGGACGCCCCACCCCAGGAACTGGCCGCCGCCGTCCGCACCGCCGCCTCCGGCCGCTCGGCTCTCGCCCCTGCGGTCGCCCATCGCCTCATGGACCGAATGCGCACTCCTGCGGCCGCGCCCAGCCGTCGGGAGCTGGAGGTCCTGGAGCTGGTGCGGGACGGGCTGTCCAACCTGGAGATCAGCAAGCGGCTGTTCCTGAGCCAGGCCACCGTGAAGTCCCATCTGGTGCACATCTACGCAAAGCTGGAAGTGGAGTCGCGCACGGCGGCGGTGGCGGCGGCGACAGAACGCGGGCTGATACGCCGTACGTGACGCGGGCTGATACGCCGTACGTGACGCGGGCTCAAACGCCGTACGCGACGCGCGGGCTCAAACGCCGTACGCGACGCGCGGGCTCAAACGCCGTACGCGACGCGCGGGCTCAAACGCCGTACGCGACGCGCGGGCTCAAACGCCGTACGCGACGCGTGACGCGCCGTCAACCGCGTGGCTGCTCCCCGAACAGCTCCACCGCGTCCCGCACCTGCGACAGCCCGCGCGCCAGCGCGCTGACGGAGCCGATCGCGCCGGCGATCAGCAGCAGGGAGCGGCGCAGGCGCGGGATCTCGGGGACGCCGCTCACGGCCATCGCGGCGAGCGCGGCGAGTTCGTCCTCGGCGATGGCGCGGTCGGGGAACTCGGCGGGATGCGCGGCGAGTTCACGGCGCAGCCGGGACACCGCGGTCCGCAGTTCCGCCACCCTCGGGTCCTCGTCACTGCCGGTCACTGGCGTCTGCCCCAAGCTCCGCAACACAGCTCTCCCCCCTGGCACGCCGTCGTGCGCAAGTTCTCCGTGGCCACGCCGAGCGGCCCCGCGGTGCCGGCGGGGCGCCGGGGGACGCGGGTCAGTAAACGCCACCCGGTGGGCGGGCGCCACCGTGCGGGCCGAAATTCAGCCCAGGGAGACCGGGCGGCCGGCGCTGGGCGGGGCGGGCGTCGGGTATGCAAGGACGTACGTCAGGTATGCAAGGACGTATGAGGGAAACGGAACATGAGATCGCCGGGCTGCTGCTCGCCGCGGGGGGCGGCCGACGGCTCGGCGGGCGGCCCAAGGCGTTGCTGGAGCACCGGGGGCGGCCCCTGGTGGAGCACGCGGTCGGGGTGCTGCGGGCGGCCGGAATCGACAGGGTGCACGTGGTGCTCGGGGCGCGGGCGGATGCCGTGCGGGAGCGGGCCGATCTGGGCGGATGCGTGCTGGTGGACAACCCCGGCTGGGAGCAGGGCATGGGCTCCTCGCTGCGGGCCGGGCTCGCCTCGCTCGCCGGGACGGGCGCGCGGGCCGCGCTGGTCTCGCTGGTCGACCAGCCCGGCATCGGCCCGGAGGCCGTGGCGCGGGTACTCGCCGCGTACGAGGGCGAGGAGTCGCTGGTCTCAGCCGCGTACGACGGGGTCCGTGGTCACCCCGTGCTCTTCGGCGCCGCCCATTGGGACGGCATTGCCGTCACCGCGACCGGCGACCGGGGCGCGCGCGCCTACCTCAAGGCTCACCAGGACGCGATCGAGCTCGTCGAGTGCGGGGACGTGGCGCGGCCGTACGACATCGACACGGAAGCCGACCTGGTCCACCTTGAGTGAGCGGGGTGGCACCGAGCGCCACGTTGCCTCGGCTCGGAGAATCTTGACATCAACAAACCATTGAAGTTCCACGATAAGGAAACTAGTATCCACAGATCAGAAGCGCCTGACCGCTCCTCGGGCGCCCTTCGCCCTACCAGGAACGACTGGCACCCGGTGCCACCGCTGAAGGAAGTGACCGCTCATGTCCGCACCAGCGCCGTCCCCGGCGGCCATCGTCGACGCCGAGCCCCTGCCCCGGCAGGAGGAGGTCCTCACCGACGCGGCGCTCGCCTTCGTGGCCGAGCTGTACCGGCGGTTCACGCCCCGGCGTGACGAGCTCCTCGCCCGCCGGGCGGAGCGCCGCGCCGAGATCGCCCGCACATCCGCGCTCGACTTCCTCCCGGAGACCGCCGCGATCCGCGCGGACGACTCCTGGAAGGTGGCCCCGGCCCCCGAGGCCCTGAACGACCGCCGGGTCGAGATCACCGGTCCCACCGACCGCAAGATGACGATCAACGCCCTCAACTCGGGCGCGAAGGTGTGGCTCGCGGACTTCGAGGACGCCTCGGCACCGACCTGGGAGAACGTCGTCCTCGGCCAGCTCAACCTGATCGACGCCTACACCCGCAACATCGACTTCACCGACCCGGCGTCCGGCAAGTCGTACGCCCTGCGCCCGAACGAGGAACTCGCCACGGTCGTCATGCGCCCGCGCGGCTGGCACCTGAACGAGCGTCACCTCCAGGTCGACGGACTTCAGGTCCCGGGTGCCTTCGTCGACTTCGGCCTGTACTTCTTCCACAACGCCCAGCGCCTGCTCGACCTCGGGAAGGGCCCGTACTTCTACCTCCCGAAGACGGAGTCGCACCTGGAGGCCCGCCTCTGGAACGACGTGTTCGTCTTTGCGCAGGACTACGTCGGCGTCCCGCAGGGCACCATCCGCGCCACCGTCCTGATCGAGACGATCACGGCGGCGTACGAGATGGAGGAGATCCTCTACGAACTCCGCGACCACGCCTCGGGGTTGAACGCGGGCCGCTGGGACTACCTCTTCTCCATCGTCAAAAACTTCCGTGACGGCGGGCCCCGGTTCGTCCTCCCGGACCGCAACGCGGTGACAATGACCGCCCCGTTCATGAGGGCGTACACCGAACTCCTCGTCCGCACCTGCCACAAGCGCGGCGCACACGCGATCGGCGGAATGGCGGCGTTCATCCCGTCCCGCAAGGACCCCGAGGTCAACAAGGTCGCCTTCGAGAAGGTCCGCGCCGACAAGGACCGCGAGGCGAACGACGGCTTCGACGGCTCCTGGGTGGCGCACCCCGATCTGGTCCCGATCGCGATGGAGTCCTTCGACCGGGTCCTCGGCGACCGGCCGAACCAGAAGGACCGGCTGCGCGAGGACGTCGACGTCGAGGCGGCCGACCTGATCGCCGTCGACTCCCTGGACGCCAAGCCGACGTACGCGGGCCTGGTCAACGCCGTGCAGGTCGGCATCCGCTACATCGAGGCCTGGCTGCGCGGCCTCGGCGCGGTCGCCATCTTCAACCTCATGGAGGACGCGGCCACCGCCGAGATCTCCCGCTCCCAGATCTGGCAGTGGATCAACGCGGGCGTCGAGTTCGAGAACGGCGAGAAGGCCACGCCCGAGCTGGCCCGCAAGGTCGCGGCCGAGGAACTGGAGAACATCAGGGCCGAGATCGGCGCGGAGGCCCTCGCGGCCGGTCACTGGCAGCAGGCCCACGACCTGCTGCTGAAGGTCGCCCTGGACGAGGACTACGCGGACTTCCTGACGCTGCCCGCGTACGAGCAGCTCAAGGGCTGACCTTCAAAGGTCCTCAAGGTCCTCAAGGTCCTCAAGGTCCTCAAGGTCCTCAAGGTCCTCAAAAGGCTCACTTCTCCGAGTGGCCCAGGGACTTTCCCGGGGCCACTCGGTCGCGTACGAGCCGCTTCACCGCCGTCGGCTCGGGGAAGCCCTGCTCACGGCGATCCCAGACGACCTCGTCGTTCACGCGGACGACGAAGACGCCGCCCTTGCCCGGCTTCAGGGACAGCTCCGTCAGCTCGGTCTCGAACGTCGTGAGCAGTTCCTGAGCCAGCCAGGCCGCGCGGGGCAGCCAGCGGCACTGGGTGCAGTACTCGATCTGGACGTGATGTGCCTCTACGAGGCTGTCCGCAGGGGTGTCCGTCATCCCAGGTGCACCGACCAATCCTGTTGCGCCGCCGGTTTGCCGTGCAGGTCCGGGACCCGCTTGAGCCAGTTCGGCCGGCCCTGCTGCGTCCTCGCCGCGCGCAGCGCCTCCTCCGCGGCGAGTTCCTCCCGGGTGGGAAAGTCCGTGGGCAGCCAGGTCTCGGACGCCTTCACCCGGGCGGTGAGGTAGTCCACGTACGCGTCCCGGACCTCCCCCGGCGTCGCAAAGCCCGGCTCACCGGCCAGCCATGCGTCGGGGACCTCCTCGGTGATCTCCCGCAGCAGCTCCTCCGTCACCCTGGGCGCGAGCTCGTCCTCGGCACCCCGCATGTCCGGGGCGAAGTGGCCGAGCGCGTGGTGGCGGAAGTCGTACGCCTTCTCCGGTGCCGAGGCGTCCCAGCGGTGATGGAAGACGAGGGCGGCACCGTGGTCGATCAGCCACAGCCGCGGGGGTGCGGTGCCGAAGGTGGGCCAGACCATGAGGTTGGAGCTGTGGACCGTGCGGTCGACGTTCACGGTCAGCGCGTCGAGCCAGATGACCTTGCCCGCCTCCAGCGGGTCGACGGTGCAGGCCTCGGCGACCTCGGGGGTGAAGTCCTGTGCGCCCGGGAGGTAGTCCATGCCCAGGTTGAGGCCGGGGCTCGCGTTCAGGAGGTCGCGCACCTCCTGGTGGGGTTCGTGCGCGGCGATCGCCGGGTCGAAGTGGGCGAGGACCAGCTCGGGCACGCGCAGCCCCAGCCTGCGGGCCAGCTCCCCGACGATCACCTCGGCGACCAGCGCCTTCACTCCCTGTGCGGACCCGGTGAACTTCACGACGTAGGTGCCCAGGTCGTCGGCCTCGACGACTGCGGGCACGGAGCCGCCCGACCTCAGCGGGGTCACGTATCGAACAGCAGTCACGTCGCGCAGCACACCGGCCACTGTAGGACAGCCGGTCGCGAAACCCGTCGGCATCGGGTGCCGGACCGCAGGCCCGTCAACGGCAGGCCAGCGGATTGGGCAGCGGCAGATAGCGTGCGTCCGCGCCGTCCGCGCCCGTCCAGCGCAGCAGGAGGTTCGTCTTGCCGGGCAGGGTGGGCGCGGCCAGCAGGGCGGGGATCTCGGGGACGGGGTGACGGGCCAGTTCCGTGCGGGCGGCGGGCCAGGGGTTCCAGCCGGGGTGACGTTCCGAGAGCAGCGCGGCGACTTCCGTGAGGTTGTTGACGACCAGGCAGTAGACGAGCCGCTCCCAGCCCGCCGCACGGGACACGTCCGTGAGGAGTTTGACGCCCTCCGCGTCCCGGAACAGCGCCTGGACGGGCAGGCCCCCGGCGTCCACCGCGATCACCGTGTTCTGCAGATGCGCCTCGAGGACGACGCCGTGCCGTTCGAAGGCCTCCAGGGCGGGCGGGACGACCTGACGCAGATACGCCGTCCACCAGTCCGCCGGGTCGGTCACCGCGTCCAGCGGGCTGCCCTCGAAGCCCTCCACGAGGGCGGCGGCGAGCAGCGGGGTGGCGCCGGGCAGGACGTGCGGGCGCAGACCGTCGCGGACCAGAACGGCCAGCTCCTCGAAGGCGAAGCCGGCCGTGCGGTAGCCGCGGTCGCTCAGCCAGGCCGCCGGTCCCTGCAGCGCGGCGAACGCGGACGTCGCCGCCTCGTCCGTGCGCCGCAGTCCGAGCAGGTCGTGGCGCCACAGCCGGCGGATGTCGTTGGTGATCCGCACATCCAGGCTGAACTTGACGAAGAGGTCGTCCTCGGGCGCGTAGACGGTACGGATCGCGGCGGTGGGCCACACGGGCCGCGGGGTGTCCCCGAGCCGGACGAGACGTCCGTCCTCGAAGGCCTCGCGGATCTCCGGTCGGCCGGCGACCAGGTCGAGCTGCCAGGGGTGCGCGGGCAGCAGCCGGTAGCCGCGCGGGGCGGTGCCGAGCGCGTCGAGTGCCGTGGTGTCGCCCTCCTCGACGACCGCGTCGTCGCGTACGCCCAGAAGAGCGAGCGGGAACCTGGCGTACGCCTCCGGCGCGTACGGCAGCCAGCTCGCGACGGGTCCGCCCCCGCGCGCCTTGGGCGCGGGGTGGTAGGGGTGCCCGGTGATCAGGGACTGCTCGGAGCGCACGTACGGGTCGTCCGGTGCCGTCGCGCCGCCGCGTGCGGTCAGGATCGCGGCCACCGCGTCCCGGCTGTCGATCATCTCGCCGGGCAGTTCGAGGTTGGACAGGCCGGTGGCGCGGCACAGCTCCTCAGCGGTGAGTTTGACCAGCTCGGCGTGGCTGAGCGGCTGCCAGGACCCGTCGGCGTGCACCTCGGGGTCGCGGGGGCGGCGCCCGCCGCGCACGCGCAGCAGCCGGCCGCCCGCCCGCAGGCGGTGGACGCCCTGCTCGCCCGTGGGCTCCGCCACCTCCCGGAGCAGACAGTTGAGCAGCGGAGCCGCCGCGTACGCGTCGGCTCGCTCGGGAACCTCGTCCCTGGGGTGCATGGGGTCCACGCGATCCATTCGTTCCGTACGGTGCACTGGCGATCAGTATGTCTGTCGTGGTCCGTCAACCACGATGCACCACCCGTCCCCCGAGGAGCCCGACCGTGCACCCTTCCCCTTCCGCCGAGGCCGAGCTGGCCGCCGAGCTCGACTCCGTACGGCCCGGCCTGTCGGCGTCGTACGCGGCCGCGCTCCCCGGGGCCCGGGCAGCCGTGCTGACACGGCTGTGGCGGGCGCTGGCCCATGAGCCGCTGCCGTGGATCGCGCGCCGGGAGCCGACGGCCGACGGGCTCACCCTCCACCTGACCGACGGTCGCCGGCTGCACGGCCCGCCCGCGGACCCGTACGCGACCGCCGCGTACGTCACCGAGGTACGGCTCGACGCGCGGCCCTACGAGCGTGCCGCGGAGCTGGTCACGGCACTCGGCGTCCCGCACGGTGACGCGTTCGCCGTCGAACTCGGCCGGAGCACCGCCTCGTTGGCGCTGTCGCGGGCGGGCCAACCGGAGGACGCGCCCGAACCGGAGTCGAGCCGGGCCTGGGAGCAGCGGGTGGTCGACGGGCACCCGTACCACCCCAACTGCCGTTCGCGGCCCGGCTTTTCGGTCGCCGAGCAGCTCGCGTACGGGCCCGAGCACCGGCCGTCGGTGCGCCTCGGGCTGGTCGCCGTGGACGACTGTCTTCTGCGGGGCAAGTGGCCCGAGTGGCTGTGGGACGGCGAGCGGGCGCTGATCCCGGTCCACCCGTGGCAGACGGCGCACGTCCTCGGCATACCGGCGCAGGACGGCCCGGTCGCCCACCCGCTGATGTCCCTACGGACGCTGGCCCTGCCCGATGACGGCCCGCATGTGAAGACCGCCCTCAGCGCCCGGCTGACGTCCTCCGTGCGGGACATCTCGGTCCAGTCCGTCGAGAGATCGCCGGCCGTGTCCGAGTTCGTGGAGTCGATCGCCGCACGCACCGACGGTCTCCTGCAGGTCACCCGCACCCTGGGGGCGATCACCGCCCACTCCCCCGATCTGGCGGCGGTGATACGGGAGTCGCCCGAGATGTACGCGGACAGGGCGAGGGGCGAGCGGGTCGTCCCGGTGGCCGCGCTGCCGCTCACCGGTCTGCCTGCCTCCCCCGACTGGCTCGCCGCCTTCACGCGGCTCGCCCTCACCGTCGGTCTGCAACTGCTGGATCTGGGCGTGGCGCTGGAGGCGCACGGCCAGAACCTCCTGGTGGTGCTCGCGCCCACCGGCGCCCCGCTGCGGCTGGTCTACCGGGATCTCGCCGACATCCGGGTCAGCCCGGCCCGGCTGGCCCGGCACGGCATCAAGGCACCCGAGCTGGCCGACCGGATGGTGACGGACGACGAGACGACCCTGCGCCGCAAGCTGTTCGGCTCGCTCGTGGCGGGCGCGCTGGGCTCGACGGCGGGTGCGGCGCCGGTGCTGCGGGCGGCGCTGGAGAGGGCCGTACGGGATCTGCCGCGCACCCCCGACCTGGCGGTCCTGCGCCAAGAGCCGCTGCCCACCAAGGCGTTGACACTCATGCGGCTCTCCCCGCAGCGGCCGGGTGACCAGTGGGCGCGGCTGCCCAACCCGCTCTCCACGGAGATCGTTTTGAAGCACGCCCCCCTTGATCAATAAGATCCGCCGATGATCACAAGACAACGGCTGGCGGTGGGAGTCTGCGCCCTCCTCACCGCCCTGGCGGCCGGGATCGCCGTCCCGGCCGGCGCCGTCGCCGACGAGACGACAGCCCAGGACGCGCCCAAGGTCGATCTCGTCCTCGATGTCAGCGGTTCGATGCGGGCGCGGGACATCGACGGCGACTCGCGGATGGCCGCGGCGAAGCAGGCCTTCAACGAGGTCCTCGACGCGACGCCGGAGGAGGTGCAGCTCGGCATCCGGACGCTGGGCGCCAACTACCCGGGCAACGACCGCAAGACGGGCTGCAAGGACACCGCGCAGCTCTATCCGGTCGGGCCGCTGAACCGTACCCAGGCCAAGACGGCCGTGGCGACGCTGCAGCCCACCGGCTGGACGCCGATCGGCCCCGCCCTGCAGAAGGCCGCGGACGACCTCAGCGGCGGCAACGGCACGCGCCGCATCGTCCTCATCACCGACGGCGAGGACACCTGCGCCCCGCTGGATCCGTGCGAGGTGGCCCGGGAGATAGCGGCCAAGGGTATCGGGCTGACCATCGACACGCTGGGGCTCGTGCCGGACGCCAAGCTGAGCAAGCAGCTCAGCTGTATCGCCGAGGCCACCGGCGGCACGTACACGTCGGTGCAGCACAAGAAGGAACTCTCCGGCAAGGTCAACCAGTTGGTGGACCGCACCGCGGACAAGGTGGTCACGCCGGTCGCCGTGGACGGCACCGCGCAGTGCGCCACGGCGCCCACCCTGAAGTCCGGCCTCTACACGGACCGTGAGGAGTTCGGGCAGCACCGCTTCTACCGTGTGGACGTGAAGCCGGGTCAGGAGCTGCGGGCCTCGGTGAGCGTCTCCGACGACCGGCAGGTGAACCCCGACTACGGGGTGACGCTGCGGGCGATCACCGTGCACGGACGTGAGATCGTGCGCGGCGAAGCGACCGGCACGGGCCGTACGGACGTGCTGTCGACGGGTCTGCGCTACCCGAAGGCCGAGAGCGACGACGAGAACGCGCCCGCCGAGACGGTGTGCCTCCAGATCGCCGACTCCTTCTCCCCGGCGGCCGGTGTGAAGACCACGCCGGGCCTGCCGCTGGAACTGGCGGTCGACGTCGTCGACGGCCCCGACCGGGCGAGCGACGTGGCCTCCTTCGGGCTCGGGCGCGGCTGGTGGCTGCTCGGCGCCCTCGTCCTGACCGGCTTCCTCGCGGGTCTCGTGTGGGGCTGGCTGTCGCGCTGGCGGGTCGCGGTCTGGAGGACCAACTGATGCGTATCGGTAGAGCCCTGACCGCGGCGGCCCTCCTGCTGGGCGCCGCCGTGTCCCCGGCCGTCGCCGACTCCTCGCCCTCCGCGAGCCCGTCCGGCGACAGCTCCGCGCCCACCTCGGCGGGCACGTCGTTCCGTACGGCGACGGAGATCGAGCAGGGCCGGCAGGCCACGGCGAGCGCCTCCACGGGCGACTACCTGTACTGGCAGTTCGCGGCGGACGCCGGGCAGCGGCCCATCGTGAAGGCGACGGTGAAGCTGCCCTCGTCGTCCAGGAGCGGGGCGCAGACCTGGCAGCTGGACGTGTACGACGGGCTGCGGCGCCGCCAGGCGTGCCAGTACGGGGCGCAGACGCGGACGGCGGCCCAGGGCGCGGCCTCCGTGGACCTGGCCTGCACACTGCGTACGGTCCGCGCCTGGTCGGAGCCGTGGGCCGACGACCCGCTGCCGGGCACGTACTACATCCGGCTGACCGCCGTGGGCCTGGGCACGGCCGACCTCGGTCTGCCGGTGAACGCCGAGGTCCGGGTGGACTCCAAGGACATCGGCGGTTCGGCGGCGGTGGACGGTTCGCTGGCGCAGCCGCTGGTGCCGGGTATCGCGACCACCGCGCAGAAGTCCTCCGACTCGGATGCGCCCTCGCTGTCCTCGCTGAGGCCCGGCGACGGCTGGGCCTCCGGTTGGTGGTCCGACCGCTGGGTGTGGACCGCGATCGGCGGCGTCCTCGCGGCGCTCGCGGGCATCGGCGGCTATGCGCTGACGCGCGGCTCGGGCCGGCCCACGCGGGTGCCGCCGGGCGTCTGACCCTCCGCAGTCCCGCTACGGAGGCCCGCCGGGGGCCCCGCCCCACGCGGGGCGTGTGCCGGTTGTAACCGTGGGGGGGGGCGGTCCCCCCGCGCCCCATGGGGGGGGGGGGGGGGGCCCCCCCCACCACTCG